>NZ_JBHYUG010000056.1:0-48485 GCF_042749375.1 Streptomyces sp. NPDC059477
ACGGCGAGGGGCGGCCGGTCGTACGGGTGGGGAGCGCGCCCAGACGGCCGGTGGAGGGCGGATGAGCGGGTTCCGGTGCTTTGGGTTGCCGGTCAGGTGATGGCGAACCCGGGGTAGCCGCTGGTGGCGACTTCGTGGCACTTCTGCCGGTAGGCCCCCACGCCGCCGGTGTAGGAGAGGAGGCGTCGTGGTTTGCCGGACACGTTGGATCCGGTGTACCAGCTGTCGGTGCTGGGGATCAGTGTTGCGGCGGCGGTCTGCTCGTGATGTTCGATCCAGGCGTCCTCGGCTTCCTTGGTGGCCTCGATCGTGGTGGCGCCTTGGGTTCTGACGTGTGTGATGGCGTCGCGGATCCATTCGGCCTGTTGTTGTGCGCAGGTGGTCATGTTGCACAGCGCGGCTGACGGTGCCAGGGGGGCTCCGATGGTGAACAGGTTGGGGTAGCCGTGTATGCCGAGGCCCATCAGTGTGTGGATGTCGCGGCTCCAGTCCTCGGCGAGGCTGCGGTTGTCGCGTCCCCGCACGTCGATGCGGGTCAGCGAGCCGGTGCCGGCGTCGAAGCCCGTTGCCAGCACGATGACGTCAAGTTCGTGGACGGTGCCGTCGCTGAGGACGATGCCCTCCGGGGCGATACGTGCGATCGGGTTGTCCCGGATGCCGACCAGTTCGACGTCCGGGCGGTGGTAGACCTCGAGGTAGTTGTCTTCGAGGGGGACCCGGCGGGTGCCGAAGCCGTAGTCGGAGGGGACCAGTATGTCGGCGAGCCGGTCGTCTCCGAGGCGGGCGCGCATCTTGTTCCGGACGAACTCCGAGATCTCGTCGTTGACCTCGCGTTCGAAGAAGAGGTCGGCGAATCCGCCAACCCAGAGTCTGAGCGAGCCGTCCGCGTAGAGCTCTTCCATCACCTCGCGGCGCCGTTGTGGGGTGTACTCGGCCCAGACGTGTGCGAAGTCGAAGTCGAATCCGGCGAAGGTGTGCGGGACGGTGGAGCTGACTTCGTCGAAGCGGGCCTTGTAGGCGGATTGCTGCTCTTCGCCGTAGACGCGGTTCTTCATCGGGAGTACGTACTGCGGCGTACGTGCGAAGACGGTGAGGTGCCGGCCTCTTCCGGCGATTGTCTGGATCACCTGGATGCCGGTGGCGCCGATGCCGACGACTCCGATGCGTTTGCCGGTCATGTCGGCGTCCTCGGCCGGCCATTTCGCGGTGTGCAGGATGTCGCCGGAGAAGCTGTTCTGCCCCTCGAAGACATTCTCCAGGGGTGCGGAGAGCGGTCCGGCGCAGCTGACGAAGAACTGCGCGTCGACGGTGTCACCGCGGTCGGTACGCACCGTCCAGCGGCTGCGGTCCTCGTCGAACACCGCGCTGGTGATCGTCGTCGAGAACCGTATGTGGCCCCGGAGGTCCAGCCGGTCCGCGACGTACTGGGTCCAGCGCTGGATCTCGGGCTGGCCGGGGAACCTCTCGGTCCAGCTCCAGCCCTTGTAGAGTTCCTCGTCGAACATGTACTGGTAGACGTGGGACTCGCTGTCGAAGCGGGCACCGGGATAGCGGTTCCACCACCATGTCCCGCCCACGTCACCGGCCTTGTCGAAAACCAGCACGCGCAGTCCCAGTCGGCGCAGCAGGTGCAGCTGGTGGAGCCCGGCGATGCCGGCGCCGAGAATGACGGCGTCCACCTCGACGCGCTCCTCGTCGATCGCGTGGTATGCCGCCGGTAAGGACGTTTCCTCTGGGGTGGTCATCCTGGCTCCTTCGCTTTGGGCGCGTACGGAGGGTTCAGGAACCGGGCGTTGCCGGTCGTCGGGTGCCGTCGGGCAACGCGTGGTCCCTTTGCTTCTTGAGAGCGGGATCAGAGTTGTCGGCCGCTCGGCATCAGGTATCTCGACCAGTCTTTCCCGGAGTTTCGCTGATCAGTCCCTGCCGGAATCGGATTGTGTTGACCCGTCTGCAATCAGTCTTCGTGTCCTGAACTGTCGGTGGCCGTCGTGGGGCGTCGGGCGGGCGCGTCGTCGTGGCCTCGCTGGGGAGGGCTGGGGCGTGGTCCGGACCGTACGTATGTGGTCTGGGCTGTACGCGGCGGAGAGTGTCACCCGTGCGGTCGTCGATTTCTTCGCGCGGTTCTTCAGTGGCGTCCTGCCGGGCAGCGGGTTGGGCGGCTGGCGGCCCTGGCGGTCGGAGGGCGCGTGCGGCGCCGTTCCGGCACTGTGGCCGGGTTGCGGGGCGGAGGAGCGCGTCGTTGTCCGTCGTGGAGCCGGGTTTGTTGCCGGGGAGCCGCTCTTCCGGGGGGGGGCGTGGGGGCTGGTGCGGTGCCGGGGCGGTCGCCCGCGAGTGCTCCGAGCAGGAAGGTGGCGTACAGGCACACCGGTCATGGAAAGCGCGCTTCGAGCTCGGCGATCCACGCCTGTATGTCGGGGTCTGCCGCGAGGTGGGGAGGCAGGCGTGTGGAGGAGTCGATCTCCGTGGTGAGGAGCTGGGCTTCGGTGACGTCGGTGTTCCTCAGATCCGTTCCCCACAGGCCCGTCCAGTCCAGGTCCGCGTCGATCGGAGTGGCCTCCCTCAGGTCCGCGCCGGACAGGTTGGCTCCACTCAGGTTCCCCCCTGCCATCATGGCACCGGTCAGATCCGCGCCCACAGGGCAGCGGCGTAGAAGCTGGTGTCATTGAGGTATGCGTCGCTCAGGTCGGCTTTCGCGCAGGTCGACACCGGTCAGGTCTGCGAATGAGAGATTGGCTCCGGCCAGGTGTACCTCGGCCATGATCGCTCCGTTCAGCACAGTCCACCTCAGGTCCACGTTGTCGAGCTGGGCTCCGGTATGCAACTCGGCCCCGGCCAGATATGCGGATGTCAGGCTCAGGTAGGGCCCTTCGTCGTGGGCCGGGTCCCGGGTGGCGAGAACGTCAAAGCAGCCACGGCATCCGGCAGCGCCACCGGAACCGGCTCGTACACGAGGCCGCCGGGCGGGTGTACTCCCTGATGGTTTCCACGAGGTGGGGCAGGCCGAGCTTGCCGGCCGTGGTGCGGATGCGGGTGGAGACCAGCTCGCTCAAGACGTTTCCCTCGTGCTCGGACGGGTGGTGAAGGGACGGGTGGTGAAGGGACGGTTACCGGTCAGCTCGTCATAGACCGACAGCGGACGGCGACCGACCTCGATATGGGTGGCCGCGGCCCGGTTCAGCAGAGCCCGCAAAGGCCCTGTCTCCTCGCCCCGAGGACGCTCACGACGGGGCTGTGGCGGGACATCGCCGGTGGTGGTCCGGCGTCCCTTGCCCGTGGGCAGGCCGTCCCGGTGGGCCTCTTCAACGACGCGGCCCACCCGCGGCCGATCGCCCGCGGGTGGGCCGCCGCGTGGGCGGACATGATGCGCGCCCGCTACGAGACCTGACCCCGGCCGTGCGAAAGCTGCGCACCAGCCATACGAGCACCACCCACACCGAAAACGGACTCCAGCCGACTCCTACGTCATCGAACGCCCACCAACGCACCACTCCCGGATGACGTGCCACCGCTGAGCGCACCGCGTCACCGACGCCCTTCAACACGAACGCCCACCACCACCGCTGGCCGCCAGCCGGGGGCTTCATGCTTCCCGGAGGAGTCCGCTGTGCCCGCGTACGAGGCCCTGCCCCGCTTCACCGCCGGTCTGGACCGCCTCACCCTCGAACAGCGCCGCCGCTTCCGTCAGGCCGTGACCGCCTTCGTCGGCGACCTGCCCACCGGAAGACGCTTCCGCGACGGCCTCCGCGTCAGTCAAGCGTGTCCCGTGCGCTACAGGGATCTACGAGCTCACCTGGTCCATGGGCTCAGGGCCCGCAGGACGCGCGACCTGGGAGTACGGGCCTGAGCATCGCCCGGGCGAACAGCACATCGTCTGGCGACGCATCGGGCAGCCACGATGTCCTGACCGGCCCATGACCGGCTGAAGGCGGTGTCGGCGGCCAATGGAAAATCCCCGCGTACGGCCAGCGTGATTCCCCACTGGAGTGCCACACTCAGTAGTCGCAACCCTGGGCGGTCTTCGACGACTCGCGCGAGTCCGCCGTGCGGTCATCGCAGTGGAACCCCCTCGCCATCGGCGCCTGTTCAAGGGAACACTGCGGCCATGGAGTTCCTCTGCTACCACCGCGACCGCACTGGCTCACTGTCGCTGCGCTACGAACTGAACGATGCGCACTTGTCCTACATGGACGGATTCACGAAGGAGATGATCGCCCGAGGGCCGACCTTCGCTGACGACGGCGAGACCCTCACCGGCAGCGTGCACATCCTCGACCTGCCCGATCCCGCTGCCGCCCGCGCGTTCGCCTTCGACGAGCCGAACTACCGGGCCGGCGCCTACCGGGACGTACTCGTGCGACGGTGGCACAACGCCCTGGGGCGCACCATGTGGGACTTCCCCGGCGGCCGGACCGGAGGCAACCGATACCTGGTGCTCGGCCTCGGCACAGGAGAGGCCGCCGACCTCGCGCTGCCGCCCGAGCCGAAGGAGCTGATTGCCTACGGACCGCTGCTGTCCGACGACGGGACTCTCTGGCTGGGCACGGCGGCGTTGCTCCGGGCCCCGGACCCGGCCACCGCACGCGCCATCCTCACCCACGACCTGTACGCCGACATCGAGGTGCACAACTGGGAGTCCGGCGGGCGGCCGTCATGAACGAGGCGCCCACCGATGCCATCGCGGGCGCATCACGCTCTGTAGAGGAAGTGGCCGCCAACGGGGAATTGAAGTGGCCACGGGCGGGGAGAACCAACTGGCCGCTATCAAGGCGGTCATGGCGTGTGCGGCGCACGGGATTTCGTCCTGCTGAACACTTCCCCGGCGCAGCAGCGCCGGGCTGATGGAGAGGATGGGGTGGGGTTCAGGTCGCGGCGGTGAACGTCCAGCCGGTTTCGAAGGCTGCCCACTCGCTGAGGGTGATCAGGGTGCCGGAGGCTGCGGGGGTCGCGTCGACGGGGTTGTGGTCGAGGATGCGCAGGCGGGTGCCCTGGGAGCCGGTGGGGTGCGGCTGGGCGGGCTTGGCCGGGTCGAAGGTGCTGCCGGCGAAGCCGGGGTAGCCCATGGCCCACAGCTGCCGGCGTCCTCCCGGCTGGTCGGATGCCGCGTGAGGCTGCTGGGTGATCGTGCCGTCCGGCTGGACGGTCAGGGCGAGGCCGCTGCGGACGTTGGTGATGCGGAAGAACGTGTACTTGGTGCCGTGGTGGTCGACTTCGAAGCGCCACCGCTGGTGGGCGCCGTTGTTGCGGGTGTAGATGATCGGGGCGGCGCCGGGTGCGGTGGACGCGCGGCATGTCCCACACCAGCGTGGGATGGGACGCCAGAGCGATGTAGAGCTCGCCGTCCGGGGCCTCGTGCGTCTCGTCGATGTCACGGAACTGCGCCATGTACTCCCCCAGTTCGCCCGCGGTCCCGTCGCGGGGACGGGAAACCGTCACCAGTCCTCGCCCAGGGCCGGGCTCAACGACATGTCCGTCACACGGTAGGGAGCCCGACCGCCGCTGCCCAGAACGCCGATCCGGCCACCCGGCCGACCGCCCGGGGGAAAGCAGGGGCACCCAGTTCAGGCCAGGAGCACCCGCCGGTCCCGTAAGGGCACCGTCTTCCGCCGCGGGGACTTCGCCATGGCCTCGGTCGCGGCATCCTCCGCGGTCTCCGGAGTGAAGCCGGGGTGGGCGATCGGCATGGCCACCGCCCGCGGGTACCGACGGAACGCCGTGTATCTCTCGGATTCGTTGTCCACTCCCAACGTCCTTCCGGCCCGGACGGGCCCGGCGTCCGCTCCTGGCCCCGACGACGACCACGACGGTGATCAGCGGGACCAGCACAGCCGGACCGAGCGTGACCACAGCCGAACCGGTCGCGGGGCAGAAGGCGCCCAGGCCACCCAGGACAGAGCTGGTGAGCAGCATCAGGCCCGCCGTATCGCTCCGCTCCCGGCCGGCATCGCCATCTCCGGACCTTGCCGGAACGCCGGGCGTCTCGTCAGCGCCGGCCGCCGGATGGGAAGTCGAATCAGGCGGCCCGGCGAGCCGCTCGCTGTTGTCCGCCACGCCCATCTCGGGTGCTTCAGAAGCCGGGCGACGGCCGTGGCCCCGCCCGGCTGTCCCGCTGCACGCTTCGCGGCGGCGTCTCTCTCGCCGTCCGAAGCGCCCGGGAGCCTTGGGTCAGGGCGTTCGGGCGAGCGGCTTGCGCAGGAGCAGGAGGAAGAAGCGGGTCTTGCGGGCGACGACGTTCCGCGCCCTCGGGAGGCTGGAGATCACCAGCTCGGTGAACTCTGCGCCGAAACGCTGGGTGAACTCTTCCCGTCGGTCGTGACAGACAAGCTCCATCACATTCATGGTCATTGCCAGGTTGGCCGACAAGTCCTTGAGCTCCAGGGTCTGGAAGCCCGCCCGGGTGACCAGCTCGAAGAACTCCGGCAACCGGGGAGGAAGGTTGGCGGCCAGCATCCCGTCGAACACCGCGGCTTCGGCTTCAGTGAGCTCGTCGGTCAGGACCGACTCCAGGACCAGGAGGTCCCCGCCGGGGCGCAGTACCCGGTATGCCTCGTTCAGCGCCTTCTCCCGGTCCATGTGGCAGAGGCTCTCCACCGCCCAGGCGCAGTCGAAGGACTCGTCCTCGTAGGGAAGTCGCATGGCGTCGGCGTGCTCGAAGACGAGGCGGTCGCTGAGGCCATGGCTGCGGGCGAGTTGGCCGGCGCGCTCGATCTGGGCTTTGCTGATGGCGACACCTGTGACCTTGGAGCCGCGCTGCTCGGTCAGGCGGAGTGCGGAGCGTCCCGTACCGCAGCCGATGTCCAGCACCTGGTGGTGGGCCTGCGGATTCAGAGTCTTGATGAGGTAGTCGGTGTACCGGTCCTGGGCCTGCGATGACAGGGCCACGAGATCCATACTGCCGGGATGGGGCTCGTCCGGAGGGAACCACAGCCCGCAATGCACGCTCTCGCCGAGGGTCTGGTGGTAGACGTCGCCGAACTTGTCGTACCAGTCCCCCACCTGATCGGCGGTCACCTTGAGTTCAGAAGTGGGTCCTTGCGGCACTATGCGTTCCTTCCGAGGTCGGCAGCCACCTTCCAGTGAGGGAGAGGTGGCTGTGGTTACGACGTCCACATGTCACGGTGGGCCGTACGGGTCTGCCGCGCTCAGCGGTCATGGCGCTCGTCACGAGAAGCGTTCATTGCCTCCGTCCCTGCGACAAGAGGGCCTGCGTGCGTGTGCGGGCCTTTCAGGCCTGGCCGTTGACGGGTCAGGGCCGTTCGTCGAGCGCGGGCGGGGCTACGGTGGGCAGGTCACGCCGGGAGGGGGGCGGTGGCCGGCCCGTGGTACCGCACCATCTGGAACGTCCTCTTCGTCCGAAACCCTGCGAAGGTGTCCCTTCGTTCGGGCAGCAGGGTGTCCTCGCCGCTTCACTCCGTGTCTGGTGTGGCCGGGATGTGCGCAGTGGCCAGGAAGGCGGTCGTCGCGGGTGTGCGGCCGGCACGGCTGAAGGCGGCGTACTCGACACGGGTCGGGGCCACGGTGACCTCGATGGTGGTGACACCGGTGAGCTGAGGCACGTAGGCGGAGGGGCATGGCGACGCGGGCGAAGACGAAGGAGCATCACCCGCGTTCGGATCCGGTGGCGTCTCGGAGGACGCCACGGCAACCGTCCGGCATCTGGACCAGTAGGCCGCCTTCTCCGGCTCTGTCCACGGCCGGGTACCAGGTGCCTGGCGCCAGTTCCCGGGCCGGTAGGGAGCCGCCGTCCTCACTGACGAGTGAACGCGCAGCGGGCACAGCGAACCAGGCCGGGTCGTATTCCAAGGGCCGGCCAGTGAGTCTCAGCAGCAGCACCTTGCGGAGCTGGGTACTGGTCTCGGTGACCAAGGATCGGGCGCTCGTTGTCGTTCCGCCGTCGGCCAGTTCCACCCCGGCGATCGCTGTGGTCCGGTTGAAGGCCGTGGTGGGGACGTCGAGGAGTTCCCGGACGGTCGTGTCATAGGAGTCGACGTCGACGATTCGAGGTTCTGAACCACGAGTTCCGCGTAGAGGGCCCAGGACCCGTCGGTACCAGCCGACAGCAGGGAGGTCGTGCGACGATTCGCTGTCCAACTGAGCCACGAGCAGGGATGAATGACGATGGAGTACATCCAACTGGATGCGCGGATCGGCAGCCTGCCAGGTGTCCTGTCCCCCGCCCGATACCTGGAGCGCCTGCCGCTGCTGGCCGGCGGGCTGCCGGCCGGGGCGCGGGACTTCGCCACTGCGCCAGACCACTACGATTTCTCCAGCAAGCGGTGTGTGAAGGACCTGGAACTCCGGCACATCCGGGGTATCGGAGCGGGTGACCGGCAGATGGAGGTCCGTTTCCGGCACAACTGCTGGAAGCACGACGAAGACCTGACCGTCCGCTCCACCGGCGTCTGCGGCTTCAATGCCGCAAGCACCGACGATGGCGGCGGCGGTTGGGCAGCCTTCGGGGCCGTGATCCTTGACGAGGTCCTGCCCCACGAGAACGGCTGCAGCCACGAGATCGCGTTCTGGAACGGCTCACTTGCCGTCGTCTGCCATGACCTCGTTGCGATCTGGACCGAGGCCCGCTGCCCCGGCAACCCCTAGACCAGGAAAATCATCCCCACACAGAGCCACCTCCCTCACCGAGGTTGAACGGCAGGCTTAAAACTCCTAACTAAATGACACGCACTCCCTTGGAATGTGTGGGTCTGACGGTTTGTCAGCCTGTGCGTGACGAGGGGTGAGCTGCGTCCGTGGGTCGTGTCGGATGAGTTGTGGGCGCGGATCGAGCCGTTGCTCCCGGTCGGGCCGCGCCGTGCAGATCATTGTGGGCGCAGGCTTCTGGACGACCGGAAGGTGTTGCCGGGCATCCTGTTCGTGCTGTACAGCGGCATTCTGTGGGAGTTCCCGCACCAGGAACTCGGCTTCGGTCCGGCATGACGTGCTGGCGGCGACTGCGTGACGGGAACGACGCGGGTGTCCGGCAGCGGTTTGCACGAGTCGCTTCTGGCCGAGCTGCATGCCGCCGGTGCTCTGGGCTGGTCGCGGGCGGTGATCGACGGCTCCCGCGTGCGGGCCGTGAAAGGCGGCCCAAAAAGCCGGTGCGGGCCCGGTCGATCGCGCCCGGACCGGCTCCGGGCACCATCTGGTCACCGAAGCGCACAGCATCCCCCTCGCAGTGTCGCTGGCCGGCGGCAACCGCAACGACGCCACCCAGGCGCCGCGCGGGGCGTGGGTGAGGGCGGTGCGTCGGCGGCGGGCGGCCCACCGCAGGGACGGTGGCGCGTGCCGGCTCGGGCGTTGATGGGTTGGCGGGCGGCCTGCGGTGGACTCCTTCAGGCGGGCGACGAGCTGCCGGTCGGGCAGGGCGATGAAGCCGGGAACGGGGGTGCCGGCGGCGAGCCGGTCGACCTCGCTGTCAGGCGGTGGTGTGTTGCGTCGGACCTATGCCCTGTTGGTCTCAGGCACCAGTGGTCTCAGGCACCAGATCCGCCACTATGGCCGGTGGCAGGGACGGGCAGCAGCAACAGCGGGGCTGGCGCACCCGCGACGGCACCGCCGCGCCGACCCACCAGCCCCACGAACCGGAGCATCCGCCTCTACGCAGCCCAAGGCCAGCGGTCGAGTTGCCTGACGTCGAGTGGCGAGGTACCTGATGCAGCAGGGGCGGCCGAAGCCTCTCCTTGATGGCCGTGCGTGCCACGGCCGCCCAGACGTTCGCGTACCTTCACACAGCCGCGATCAGCCCCCGCCCAGCGACGGACAGCGGATCGCGAACGTGGCCGAACAACGACTCTAGTTGACGAGATTGCCGGAAGCGCCCGGCAGCTGCCCGTCGCTACGGTGGAGTCGTGGAGCGAGGGGCAGACAGCAACGGCGTCCAGCTGCCACCCGGCACGCCGCAGCCAGGCCGCGCTTGCACCGCCGAGGAGTTCACCGCGGCATCGCGCGGCCTGAGAGCCCGGTCCCGACTGTCCTACCGGCAGATGGAAGGCCGCAACGCGCGGGGACGCACTGGCCTCCGGCACGACGGGACCGCTCTCGGGCGCGCGCCGAGAAGAGGGGGATTCACGTGGCCGGGGTACCACTGCGGGCAGAGATCTTACGGGCGGGCGAGGAACACGTGGAGCAGATCGCCCGGCTCGCCGAGTCACGGAGTCTGAACGGGCCGGACGGCACCCGGAGGCTGGTGGAGGGCGGCTTTCTGGTCTCGGCGTACGCCGAGACCGACTACCGCGCCCGGCTGGGGACCGCCGAGCACTTCTATGTCGCGGTCAGTGGCGGGCAGGTGTCGGGATTCCTGCTGGCCTACAGCTCCGACCAGGTCGAGCCGGATGAATGGCTGAACCGCCGGATCAAGACGGCGCTCGGCAGCTTCCTGGTGGTCAAGCAGATCTGTGTGGCCCGGGACGCGGCGCGGATGGGGATCGCCTCAATGCTCTATCACCATATCCTCGAACAGTGGGACGAGAGCCCCGTGATCGCCGCCGTGGTCAACGATCCTCCCAATGACGCCTCCGCGCGCTTCCACCACAAGCTCGGCTTCCAGGAGCTGACCCGAATGATCCCGCCGGACGGGCTGCCCCGGGTGGTGTGGGTGTGGCGCAAACCGCGCGAAGCGATGCTGCACGCCCAGTATCAGATCGCGGTGGACCTCTACAAGCACGAGGACAACCTCAACTGGCAGAAGCTCAGCAACTTCTTCTACATCACGGCGGGCCTGGCGGCCTCCACCGCCTTCTTCCTCAGCAAGGACGGTGCGGGCGGCACCCTGGGCAAGGGGCTCGCGATCATCATCGCGATCATCGGTATCGGGGTATCGCTGGGCTTCTCACTGATGTTGCGTTTCGGCCGCCAGTACCTTCTGGCACGCAAGGAGACGGTGGTCGAGTTCGAGGAGTACATGGCCTGGCACGGCGGCGAGCGGATAGTGAACCGCCGTACCGACGAACCCAGTTCCGCCTACCTCAGGGTCTCCCCGACCGGCTTGATCATGGTGCTCCTGCCCGTGCTGGTGGCGGTCTGCTGGCTCGCAGTGCTCGGGGTACTGATCGCCGACTGAGCGGCTGAGGCTCTGGGCCAAACGCCGCCCCTAGACCTTGGGGCTGTGGCCCTGATCTGGCATGGACCATATTTGAGGACGAGGCGTCCATGCCGTGGTCCGCGGCACAGAGGACCGCGGCACGCTGTCCGACGTACCGGTATTCGAGGCGGTGCGTTCCGCTCTGGGCCGGCGCAGCGCCGGGCATGGATGGCCTCGGACTCGCGGAGGAAGTCCGCGTCCTGGCCACCGCGCCCAGACGCCCGTTCGCGCGATCGCGCGACGGTCGCGCGGCGGGCTGATGCAGTTGGGGGACCGGCCGGACCGTGCTGGAAGGGAGCGCCGATGACCTTGCGCAGCGTGGGGGTGCTGACGTCGGCCGCGGTGAGTCCGGCCAATGACGCCGCAGCCCGACGGCGCGCTGGTGCCGTCGTCCAAGGCGCGGTGCACTTCTCCCGCACCTCGATCGAGCGGGCTGGACCGCTCTGGCCCGTTCGGCGTCACCGACGTGCTGGTGGAAGGGGAGGGCTACCGCATCAGCCTGACCGAAGCGTTCACCCGCTGACCAGCCATGGCGAGACGGCTCTGTACGACAACGTCGTCACCTCGGCCGGCTCCGGGAGGCGGTTGTCGGCCGGGAGTTCTGAAGCCGGCCGAACCAGAAGCGCAGGGCGGAGGTCAGCGCCGGTGTTCGAGGCCGGTGAGTCACTGGCGGGCATGGTCGGTTCCGAGTTGGGCGGTGACGGTCTGTGCGGCGAGGGGAAACAGACGTTCGAGGTCGGCGGCGACGGCCCGGTGAGCGCCGGCGGCAAGGCCGGGCTGGTCCTGAGCGGTAGGGGCGATGGCACCGATGGTCTGGTGGCCGCCCCCCCCCGTGGGCTCCATCGGTGGCTGGGTAAGCCGCGGTCAGGGTGTCGTCGAGCGCGGTCGGTCGGCGAACGTCGGGAGGCGCGGTGGCCCCGTAGCCGCGGTGGTGGGCGTCGAAGGCGGCCCGGACGGCAGCTCGCCCGTCCTGCGCGGTGCGGGCTCCGGCGGATGCGGCGTACGTACTCCACTTCGCTGGCGAGCAGGACCTCCCTGGGATGGGTCTTGAGGGCGGACTCGGGGTTGGCACGTCGGCGAGCGCGGCGATGTAGTGGTGGATCACCGGTGGGTGCCCGGTGTGTTCGACGGCCGGTGGGCCGGGAGCGTCGTCGTGTCCCGCGTGGTGCCCGCCGTGCGGGCGGTGCTCAGGCCGGCTCGTCCCGCTGGGCGCGGACGCTCATCAGGCCGAGCGCGCCGAGCAGGGTGGCCACGACGACGGTCAGGACCGTGACATCGGTGGGGTAGGGCACGGCTGCGTCGAGGGAGTTCCAGACCGCCGACGCGACCACGCCCGTGCCGAGGCCGATGCCCACGACCATCACATACCCCATCAGGAACTCCCGCCCGGCGATCTCGCGCACCCGTGAACCGGTGAGTCCGAACGAGATCAGCAGACGTGCGTCGCGGCGGCCGGCCGCGCTGCGGTCGATGACGCCGATGGCCAATGTGCAGAAGACCTGTACGGCGAGCAGGGTGAGGCCGCCGAAGATCCAGCCGACGAGCTTCGACTCGCGGCCGGCGAGGTCGTTCTCGGACAGGACGGTGAGCGCGAGGGGCGAGGTGAGGGCGGCGGTGCGCACGTCGGGTTCGAAGCCGGGGCGACGCTCGCCGAGGATCAGCAGGGTGTCGGTCTTCGAGAGCTGCGACGGCTCCGGTGGCGGCCGGAGTGCCAGGTCCAGGGGTACGGGGAGACCCGCGATGCGGGTGAGCCGCTCGGCGGCCCGCGGCAGCAGTACGCCGGGACGCTCGCAGCTCGGGGCGCCGAGCAAGGTGGTGAGGGCGGAGCAGTCGGCCCCCAGCTGGAAGGCCGGCTCGGCTCGTTCGTCGCTGGGGTCGAGCGTGTGGATCCGGGCGGCCACCGCGCCCGGGACCGGTGCGGTGAAGTCCTTCAGATCGAGTTGCGCAAGTGCGCCCCGGAGCAGGACCGACTCCACGTACCGGTCCCGGGGTGCGGGCGGGTCGGCCTGGCGCGCGCTGGCCATCCAGGCGGCGACGACGGGGACGACCACGAGGAGCGCGGCGATCCCGTAGAGCGGTTTGACGGCGGAGCGCGGGTCGTACTGGAGACGGCGCGCGGCCATCACCCGCACCGGGTCGACGGCACCGGCGGCGCTGCGGGCGGCCAGTCGCCGGGCGACGACCGGCAGGGCGAGCGGCACCCCGGCGGCCAGGGTGACCGTTGCGGCGAGTGCGCTGACTGCCGCCGTCTCCCCCTCTCGCACGGATGCGGTGACGAGCAGGCAGACGCCCGCGACGGCGGGGGCGAGCCGCAGCTCGCTGAGCGCGGGGCGGCCCGCGCGTGGCCGGGGCGATGTCTGTCCCCGCCGCCCCCGTTTCACGCGGTCGGCGGCCAGGGAGAGCCCGGTGAAGAGCGCGGCCAGCGCGAGGACGGTCAGCAGGACCGCTCCGTACGGGGGGATCAGGGCGTTGTCCGCGACCCGATGGTCCACCACCGGTACCCGGTCGAGCAGCGAGCCGGCCACGGCCCACAGGACGGTACCGGCCACCAACCCCGGACCGGTGATCAGCAGCGACTCGTACACCAGCAGCCGACGGCGCCACCGGCCCGGCAGACCGATCGCGCCGAGCAGCGCCATCCGGCGCGATCGCAGCGGGGCGGAGACGCCTGTTGCGGTCAGGGCGAGCAGGAGCAGCGGCACTCCGGCGAAACCGGCGACCGCGAGCGTCATCGCCGGTACGTCGAGTTCGTCGTCCTCACCGATCGGCATGCTCTGCCCCGGCCGTCCGCCGCCGAACCCGGTGGCCTCCAGTACGTCGACGCCCATCGTCCCGCCGCGCGGCATCAGCCGGTAGGCGAGCAGCTCGCCCGGGTTGAGTACGCCTTCGGACCCGAGGACCCGAGCCCTGGGGAAACGCTCGGCCAGCCTCGGCTCATCGGCCGCGAGCTCCGCGAGGCCCGGGGAGACGTACCAGCCGCCGGGCTCCGGCCAGTCGGCCATGCCGGGTGGCAGCGCCGCGCGGTCCCCGGCCTTCACCGGCTCCAGCCACACGACGGGGAACTGCTCCGTGCCCCAGGTGTCCGACCTCAGGTTGACCCGTACGACGGGACGCTGTCCGTCGTCCGCCATCCTCACCGCGCGGGCATCGAACCGCTCACGCTCCTCGAACAGGGAGTGCACCACCCCGACCGCGAGCAGGGCGACCATCGCCGTCACCGCGGCCACCGCCGTGAGCAGCAGCAGCCGTAACCGCTGTCCGCGGTGCGGGCTGTACACGAGGCGCGCCGCCATCCGGCGCGTGGCCCGTGCCGCCTTCATGACCGTGCCTCGCCCTCGGCGCGCAGCGGTTCGACGTCGGCCAGCACGCCGCCGCGCAGCCGTACGCCGCGGTCCATCGCGGCGGCCACCGAGGCGTCGTGCGTGGCCACCAGGAGCGCGGCCCCCCGCTGCCGACAGGCGTTCAGCAACACCTCGGTGACGATACGGACGTTGTCCTCGTCCAGTGATCCCGTCGGTTCGTCCGCGAGCACCAGGCGTGGTTCGCAGATCAGCGCCCGTGCGATGGCCACCCGCTGTGTCTCGCCCCCGGACAGTTCCTCGGGGGCTCGCTCGCCGAACCCGTCCAGGCCGACCGTGGCCAGCAGTTCGCCGGCCCTCGCGCGGGCGTCCGTCCGTCCGGCGAACCATGCGGGGAGCGCGACATTCTCGGCCACGCTCAATTCGGGCATGAGCTCACCGAACTGAAACACCATTCCGATATGGGACAGTCTGTGCCGTGCCGATTCGTCATCCGAGAGTTCGTTTGTCCGCCGTCCCGCGACCGTGACCGTTCCGATCTCGGGACGTGTGAGTCCGGCCACGCAGTTCAGCAGTGTTGTCTTTCCGCTGCCGGAGGGACCGATAACCGCGACTGCCTCTCCGCGGTGAACGCGAAGGGACGCGCCGGTCAGCAGTCGGCGTCCGGGCACTTTAACGGTCAGTCCCTCAAGGGACACGAGTGGCTCGGCCGAGCCGTTCCGTGCGTTCACCACACCTTCACCGTCCGGGGCTGGGCACTTCGGGTCGTTTCTCGACAGACCGCTGACTGCCGGCCCGCGTCCGTCCCGGGAGCCGGAGCGCGGGCCGGCGGTCTGCCGGTCTAGTAGGACTGCCAGTTGCCGCACGCGTCCGGCCAGGCGGACCGGTACTCACACGTCTTGTGCTTCAGCACCTTGCCCACGCCGTTTCCTTCGCTGGCACAGGTGCCGTTGTTGCCGTCCGAGTCCTTGACGTCTCGCTTGGTGTTGTTCCCGACGTTGTAATACTCGCCTTTGACCGGAGTCGAATCGCTCTCCTTGTCGCAAGCGGTCATCCGTTCACGGCTTTCGCTGTCGAACGAATAGTCACTGCCGTTGTAGCTCGTCAGAGCCGAGGCGCCCGTGATGGCTCCGAAGAAGAGCACCGCGACGGCGAACGTCGATAACGCCAGATTTCTGAAATGCATGAGTCCCCCTACCGATGGATTTCCCGACTGCCGTGGAACATTCGGGATCTTCGCACACCTTTTTCCGGCAATCAGCGGTTCTCGGAAGGCCGGTGACTCCCGATAGGCCGAAGGGCTAATCTCCGCCACATTGACGTGAGGCACGTGGACTTGCTGCCTCGTCCCTCACGCTTCACCCTGGCCGCAGTCTCCCTGCCGCACGGTGATGTATCCGACCGTGTCAGCGGCGGCTCTGCGTGTCGTTGACGCCGGATGCTGGCTTCCTTGACATTCCGTCCGCCGTCACCGTCCCCGAGGGCTGCGGATAGTTATCACGTTCCCAGGAAACCAAGAACCGGTAAATCCCTCTTTCGGCTGATCTCGCTGCCGGGCTCAGAGGACGGTGCGGCTGTGTCGGTAGTCGCTGGGTGTCATGTGGTAGCGGGTGCGGAAGATGCGGGTGAAGGTGGCGTGGTGGGTGAAGCCCCAGCGGGCCGCGATGCGGTGCACGGGGACCGTGTGCTGTGCCGGGTCGGCGAGGTCGCGGCGGGCGGCTTCCAGGCGCAGGTGCCTGATGTAGGCGGCCACGGTGGTGTGCTGGGCGTCCTGGAACAGGCCGTGCAGGTGGCTGAGGGAGATGTGGTGTGCGGTGGCCAGGGTGCCCGGGGACAGGTCGGGGTCGTGGAGGTTGCGGCGGATGAAGGCGCGGATGCGCAGCATCAGGGTGCGTCGCGCCATGTCCGGGGGGAGAGCCTGCCGGGCGTCCAGGTGGTGGGCGAGCACGGTGGTGAGCAGGTCCACCAGAACGGTCTCCAGCCGTTCCCCGTCCTGGCACCGGTAGGTGATGCCGCCCGAGGCGAGGTCGGTGAGGAGGCCCGCCAGCAGCCTGCCGATCCCCTGATTTCCGGACAGCGGGCGCGTCACCAGGTCCGCGACGGGCAACGGCACGAGTGCCTTGGGGATTTCCAGACCGATCACGGTGAATCGCCCGGACGCCAGACAGGTGTGGGGTCGCGAACTGTCGACGAAGTACATGCTGCCGGGTCCGTGAATGCCGGCCCGGCCGGACTGCTCGACGCCCAGTACGCCGGTCCGCATGAGGGTGAGGTGATAGAACTCCGGGTCCGACTGCCTGATCAGCCGGAGAGACCGTTCCATCTCCACCGGGCCGTCCACGACCGAGGGCCAGACCTTCGCATCGCCCAGTTGGAAGACACGCATCTCGCCGTGGAACCGATCAGGCAGGTCGCTGGCCAGAGCCATGGGGTAGCAGGCCGATGCCAGCATCTCCAGCCAGTAGTCGAACGCTTCGGCCTCGGGCACATCAGCGGTGGAGAGCAGACTCTCCGTCACCTTGCTCGCATCACCATTTCGAGCAGCCAGTACGTTCGGTCTGCGCGGCATCGGCCCCGCCCGCCCGGATCCGTGCTGGGCAGGGCCGGCGTTTCCCTCGGAGTTGTACTGCAATGAGTCCTCTGGATTCACCACATGCTTCATCGTGATGCCGCTCACGCAGCGGTAGCAATGGCGAATCTGGTCAGCCCGCCGCCGTACGGTCCGAAATCCGGCCGGTCGCCTCGCGAAATGCCGGGACAGCGGGCCGGGGACCGGGCCCTGGTCGCAGCTGGCGCTGGAGCCAGGCGGGGGCGAGGCTGATCGCTCCGGTGTCGGTGCCGTGGCAGGCGCCGCGTGGGGGGGGTGAGGGCGGTGCGTTTGTTGCGGGCGGCCCGTTGTAGGACGGTGGTGTGCCGCTTCGGGTGTTGATGGGTTGGCGGGCGGTCGGGCGACCCCCGTTTTTTGTCGGGTGTCTGGGCGGGTGGTTGAGCGGCCTGCGGCGAATTCCTCCAGGGGGCACGAGTTGCCGGTTGGGCAGGGCGATGAGGCCGGGAACGGGGATGCTGGCGGGGAGCCGGTCAACTTCGTTCTCCGGCGCCCCGGTCGGAGGCAAGGCGCGGGAGCCCGTTGGCGTGGACGTAGCGGGCGATCTCCAGTGTGTTGAGGAAGACCGTGTCCGGGGGCATGGCGTCGGCGCCGGCGGTGAGCTGCCACCAGCACTGGGCGGACAGTTGGTGACCGGCGAGGTGGAGGAGACAGGAGCAGAGGAGGGCGCCGTCGGCGTCCATGCGGTCCGCGTCGGGCATGCTGAGGGGGTCGAGGCCGGTCCTCGGCTGGCCCGCTGAGCGCAGGCCCGGCCGGTCGCCACGGGCGGGCCGTATCTGCACGTGGAGCGGGGATGTCCACCCGCTCAGAAGGAGACGAACCGGACGACGGTGAGGACGGTGCCGGAGATGACGTACCGGACGATCGCCGTGGCGACGGTTGCCTCCCGCTGGTCGCGGTCCGCGTCTACCGGGGTGGAGCCGTGTCCGTAGGGGTTCCGGGCGACAGTGCGCGCCATGGCGGCCTCGAACGTCGATCTCACGGCCGTCCACCCAGGTCCGCAGCGGCTCTGCCACGACGCTCTCCATCCGACGCCGGCCACGGTAACCCCGCGAATCACCCCGCCCTGTCCGCGCCGGAATCAGGTCGTGCGTACCCCGTCGGTAGTGGTCGGGCCCTTCGGCCGACTCACCGTCTTGTCCCAGCGCGGTGCGCCCTTCATCGTCCGATTTGCCGCCGGATCGTGCCGACGGAGAGCGCTATGTCGTCCGGCACCGCCACCGCACCGCCGCCCGGTGAGGACTATCTGTCCTTGCACAACGACTGGTTTCCCGAGCTGCTGGGCATTCGTTCTGGCCAAGCACCAGGCCAAGATGATCGCCATGCTGTTGCGGCCGTCGGCCTGACGGTCACCGGTGCGCCGGAAGACCAGCCGCGGCCGTTCGCCGGGCTTGTAGCGGCTCCGCCTCCTCCACCATCAACGGCCTCTCCGGCTGCCACGGCCCCTGCGACATCTCCCTGTCCAGGGCGATGTAGGAGTGCACCGCCGCCAGCGAGGCGTAGTCGATCCACGTCGTGCGCAACTTCCGCCCCGTGGCCGCCAGCGCCGGGACCACCCACGGCATCGGCACCTCGGTCGGCTCAGCGGACACGGCGGAACCTCATGAACCAGCAGGTGAGCGAACTCCCGGCTCCGCATCCCGGTGCCCGGCACCGGACCGCCCATCGCCGCGTTCCGGCCAGGGTACGTCCCGTCCTCCAGCTCATCCGGGCCCATCCCGGCCAGGCCATGGCGGAACGGACCGGCGAAGTCCGACTCCGACTCCGGGTACTGCACCTTTCACGTGCGGCTTCGGCGCCGCAGCCGGGTCCCGGTGGTGCCGGGTCTCCGCCGGCCGGCCCTGCATCATCCGCTTGCGCGGTGGCCACCGTGAACGGCACCGCTGCGGCCAGGCCCTCGTGCTCGGTCCAGTCGTAGAACCGGCTCAGCGCCGTGACCTGCAACTCCCACGACGAGAACGCCAGCCGCTCGTCCAACGGCCCCGACAGCCGACGGTCCGCGTACGTACCGAGCGCGGCCACCCGCTCCTGGCGCGTACCGAATACCGCGACACGGTGCCGACGGAGAGCGCTATGTCGTCCGGCACCGCCAGCGCGTACGCCCGCCACGAATTCGGCGACGGTGCTCCGCTCGACGGCAGCGTACGAAGACAGGAGTTCACCGCCCGCGTCGCCCTGGGGCCGCCCTCGTCCTGGAGCAGGAAGTCGTCGTCGAACAGCACCGGCATCCCCCAAGGGGTCAACGGCCCGCCATCGAGCTCGCGGGACCGCCAGCCCTCGGCAGAGAAGAAGTGCACCGACACGGGGCGGGACGGTAGGTCCACGACACGTCCGTCATCAAGGTCCAGAACGACTTCTGCGCCCGCGGGAAGGCGGCGCCTGCGACGACGCCCCGGTGACCTACGAGGACCGGCCACCGGGGAGAGGACCTCCCACGGCACCGCCAACGGCCGCAAGACGTGCCGGTACTACGTGGCTTCTTCCGCCCAAAGAATCCGGTGGGTCCTCCGCCGTGGGCGAGGCACAATTCCCGGGGAATCGGGGCGAGGGGGAGCTTGTTTGGACGTGTTTGCGTGTGCCGGGTGCGGTACGGAGCTGACGGCGCCGGTGTGCCGGGTGGCCCTCCCGGTCCATACCCATCACGGGGGATGGGAGGAACTTCATCCTGCGCTGATGGAGCCCGCGACGTACGCCGTCGACCCCCGGCCCACGGGGCCGCCGTGGCGGTTGTGGGAGGAGGTCGGAGAGGACGCGGCTGCCCGGCAGGGCGTGTACGCGCCGGTGCACTCCGTCTCCTTCGGCGCGCGGAACAGGATCGTCATCGCCCCCGGCGACTCCCGGTTCATGGCCCTGATACCCGAGAGGTGCGAGGGCTACTGCCAGGGTGTGGACGGCCGGGCCGGCCCGAACCTGGCCTGCGAGGGGTGCGGGCGGGCCGTGGCGACCCGTATGGACGACTGCGGACTGTGGCAGACGGTATGGCTGGAGCCCTGCGCGGTCGTACGCCGCCCCTCGGGGCTCCCCGCCGGTCCGCCTCCCGACTGGGACGAGGTGGAGCGCGCCGAGTACCGCGTCCCACCCGTCGAACCCGACGGGTCGTGGAGCCGCCGCTGGGAGGCGGCGGTCGGGGCCGCGCTGGCCCACCTCGTGGCGGCCACTGAGGACCGCCCCGTGATCCTTCCCGCCGGCCCGGTCACCGAGCTGCTCGGCCACGCCGTCGGCCGGTACCTGCCGGCCGGACCCGATGCCCGTACCGTGGGGCTGGCCGGCCCGGGAATCCGCACGCCCCGGCCCCGTCCCGACGTCCTCCTCGTCCCCCGCCACCCCCTCACGGGCACACCCTGGCGCCCACCCGGCGACAACGCGGCCGTGGTGCCGCTGGACAGCGGGGTCTGGGCGTACCTCGCCCACCCGGGCGAGACCTCGCCGATGCCCGCGACGGGGGTGCTTCCGGACGGCGTCCTACGCGACGACTACCCCCTGCCGCCGCGCCCCCGGCACCCGCTGACGCCCCACCACCGCGCCTTCGAGTACACCCTGGTCGGGCTGCCCGCCATACGCGCCCCCCGGCTGCACCGGTACCACGACGGGTACCGACCATGAACGTTCGACGGGCGTCCGCGTCCGCGATCGCAGCAGTCCCAACGTCAGCGACGACGTGCTCGGCGTGCTGGTGGCCAGGGTCACCGGCCAGTCGTTCGAGGCGTTCCTGCGCGAGCGCATCTTCGATCCGCTGGGGATGAAGGACACCGGCTTCCATGTGCCCGCCGACAGGCTCGACCGGCTGCCGCCCCTGTACGCCCCCGATCCGCAGACCGGAGAGTTCACCGTGGAGGACCCGGCTGAAGGGGGACACCACAGCAAGCCTCCGGCATTCCAGTCCGGCGGCGGGCTCGGCTCCACCGTCGACGACTACCACGCCTGCTTCCGGATGCTGCTCAACCACGGAAGGCACGGCACCGAACGGATCCTGTCCCGGCCCGCCGCCGAACTGATGACCACCAACCGCCTCACGCCCGAGCAGACGGCCGCCCTGCAGTCCTGGGCCCGCAGCGTCGTCCATCTGTCACACGGCCAGGGTCGGACCGGCGGCTGGGGCTTCGGGATGACGGTGCGCACCTACGGAGGCGACTACGCGCCTGTCGGCCAGTTCGGTTGGGACGGCGGAGCCGGCACCACGACCTACGCCGACCCGGACAACCGGCTCGGCGGCATCCTGCTCACCCAGACCGGGATGTCCGCCCCGGACTCGGCGCGGGCCATGCAGGACTTCTGGACCATCCTCTACCAGGCAATCGACGACTGACCTGCCTGCCTGGTCAAGGCAGGTCCGGCAGCAGACCTCCGGCCAGGCTCCCCCCTCCGGCAGCCAGACGGGAGCGGATCGTGGCCGCCAGGCGGGCGGTCGGCTGGCGGGACGATCGGCTCACCGCCGCCGAGCCTGCAGAGATCGACGAACAACTCCGAGGGAAGTAGATGGAGTTGAGGGGGCCACATGAGATCCTCTGCTTCTACCCGGGAGGTCGACGCATCCCCTCCCCCGGATTGTCAGTGAGCGGCACTACGGTGCCGCCATGACAGCTGAAACCCACGAAACCCCTGAGGCCCCTGAGGCCCCTGGAACCTCCCTGTCCGGCTGGGACCGCCAACTGGCCCACGCTTTCGGCGTCCTGGTCGGCCGTCCCCTGGACGACTTCGACCCCGACGCGGTCTACGCGGCCGTCCTCCAGGGCAATGCGCTCAACGAGAGCGGTTTCCTGCGGGAGCCCGACTGGGTGCGTCCGGAGGCCCTGAGCGGCGCCAGGCCGATCCCCTGCCCCTTCGGCCTGAGCGGCGAGGCCGGCCGGCAGCCGCTGTTCGACGCGAGCACCTCGATCTTCGAGTTCTGGCAGTGCGACAGCCCGCGATCACCGCTCCCGAAGGACTTCGCGGCGGCCCTGAAGGCCGTCTGTTTCGCGCAGAGCCTGGTCAGAGGCGCCGACATAGCGCCTCTGCTGGACCGGTTCGGCGTCGATCTCACCACCCCCGCCCTGAAGGACACCTGGGAGATCTACCTCCCCCGCCTGGTCTGCGACGGCACCCTTCTCGACGCCCTGCGTGTCGCCCTGGACACCGGCCGCACCCCCGAGGAACTGGTCCCCTTCACCTTCACCTTCCCCACGGAGCCGCAGGAGGAGTGGGAAGAGGACCTGGCCACGATCGAGCACCCCGCACTGCGCACACACCTCGCCTACTTCTGCACCGACGGCGAGGAGGGCATGATGCCGCTCTGCCAGGATGAGACGACGACCCTCCCGGAGGACGAGGGCTGCGAGCCGGTCGCGGGGTGGGAGGACGGCCACGGGCAGATCACGATCACGGTGATCAAGCTGAGCCCGCAGGTCGCGGGCCCGGCCCAGGGATAGCGGTGCGGGAGCGGGCGGGGTCGATCAGGACCCTGGCCCGCCTGCCCCTTGGCCGTGACGGCCGGCACCATCGAGACATGAACGCATCCGCGAACACGACCGCCGCCGGCCACGCCCGGTTCGAGAAGCACGCGTTGTCCGAGGCGTACTGCATGACGCTGGTCGAGGGTCTGGCACCGGCCGAGTTCCGACCCGGGCCGGGCCCCCGGTCCGCATGGCGAGTGCGCCGGGTCGCCGCGTATGCAGAGGAGCGCCACGACTGGTGGGAGGACGGGAGCTGCGGACGCGCTTCGAATCGGCCCCGCGAGCGCTGGGGAAGCCACCCCCACGCGCTCGTGGAGGCCGTGACTCGGGTGGGGTTCGATCCGACCGGCGGGGCGTACGTGGGTGGCGATCCGCGTACTGCTGAATCTCACTTCGCTGTCCTGGTGCTTCCCATCCGACGTCACATCGATTTCAGCTGCATCGGAAAAGGAACTTGGCCTGGGTTTAATGGACTTGAAGAATGACGGTCATGCAGATTCGACAGGCGTGGCCTGATGACGCATCAGCGGTCGCCGGTGTCTACGTGCGCTCCTGGCAGACGGCCTTTGCCGGTCTTGTTCCGCAGCACTGCCTCCTCGCCATGGACCCCAGCCGCGAAGAGTCCGGGTGGAAGGCACGCATCTCGGAGACACGATGGCCGGCATCGGGAGTGCTGGTGGCAGAAGAAGCCGGGGCGGGGATCGTCGGTTTCGCGGGATTCGGCCCGTCTCAGGAGATCCCTGCCGTCGCGGAGATCGGCACGCTCTACGCGATGCCCGAGGTCTGGGGCACTGGGGTCGGGAAGCACTTGATGCTGGCCACGTTGACGGCTCTGCGACAGGCCGAGTACGCGCAAGCCACCTTGTGGGTCCTGGAGGACAATCGCCGCGCCCGGCGCTTCTACGAAGCTGCCGGCTGGCGCGCAGACGGCGCAGCCATGGAGGACACCACCGGTGGGGCCTCTCTCAGCAAGTTGCGCTACCGCCGGCGTCTCGACCAGCCCGCTCGGCGTGTTGCCCGGGCGGGGGATCAGGAACGGCATGGCCGCGAGTTGGAGCCGAACCCACGGAACCAGCTCCGTGGAGCACCATGACGCCGCCATGCGCAAGGCGTTCACCCGCCCGGGTCTCGCCGCCCGGCTGGAGTGCGCGGTGAAAAAGCGGGTGGCAGTCTCAGGTCCGGGCCGGGGTCCGAGAGAAGGCGGCCCCGCATCGGCGGCATGGTGATCGGCACCCGCGCCCGATTCGGCTGCACCGTACCGATCGGCTCGACGGACATCAGGGCCGTGTCCGGCACGTCGCCCTGCCGCCGGTCACGCCGTCCGCCTCTTCGGCGCCCAGGAGCCGGCGTCACCGACCAGCAGTTCAAGGAGATCGCCGGCGAAGTGTTCAAAGAGGTGTGCTTCCGGGGCGGCGGATGCCGCGCCGGGGGCCTGGAAGAGGTCCGGTTCACGGACATCGAGCACCTGGAGTTCGATCTGTGGGCAGATTCCCGGGCAGACAGCGAGCCCGTGGGACTGAGCGCCGTGGTCGGCGAGTGCCGCGGCCTTGAGGTGATGCAAGGGACCGTCTCCGATGCCGGGCGATGACAGCCGGGCCCGTTGCCCGGTGTTTAGCTTTTGTGCTAAATACCAGGCATGACAGAAGCTCATGACGAGGCAGGGGCCTTCCGTGCGCTCGCTGATCCGACGAGGCGCCAGATCCTTGAGGACCTCAGAGGTGGCGAGCTCGCGGCAGGGCAGATCGCGAGCCGGTTCGCGATCAGCGCGCCGTCCATCTCACGGCATCTGGGCGTGCTCAAGGGGGCGGGACTGGTCACCGAGCGCCGGGACGGCAACCGGATCCTCTACACACTGGCCGAGGATCGCCTGGCGACCTGCATCGGCCGGTTTCTCAGCGCCGTCTGCCCCGAGCAGATCGTCCTGCGTCACACCACATGGCGCCCGGGGGCGCGGAGCGAGGGATCATGAGGCAACCACGTCTGTCCAGTGTCGTTGAACGACGTCTTCTGGTGAACTACCGGGTCGCCCCGGACGCCGCGGCCCGCCTGCTTCCCGAGCCGCTGCGTCCGCACCTGGTGCACGGCCAGGCGGTCGCGGGTATCTGCCTGCTGCGGCTGGGAAGTGTGCGGCCGGTCTGGGCCCCCAGGGTGTTCGGGCTGCGGAGCGAGAACGCGGCGCATCGGATCGCCGTCGAATGGGACGGACCGGACGGCGTTGAGACCGGCGTCTACATCCCGCGTCGCGATACGGCCTCGCGGCTCAACGTCTGGGCCGGAGGCCGCGTGTTTCCCGGCGAACACGGCCGCGCCGGTTTCGAGGTGCACGAGACAGCCGACCGGGTGCGTGTCGCCTTCGCGACGTGGGACGGCGACATCCGGGTGGACGTCACCGTCGAGCCGTCCGACGAACTGCGGGGCAGCGAGCTCTTCGCCGATCTCGCCGAGGCCTCCCGCTTCTTCCAGGACGGAGCAAAGGGCTACTCGGCCACCAGGTCGGGGCGCCACCTGGACGGCATGGAACTGCACACCGACGCCTGGCATGTGGAAGCCGGCCGGGTCCGCTCCGCCGCGTCGTCCTTCTTCGAGGACCCGGACCGCTTCCCGCCGGGGAGCGCGACCCTGGACTGCGCCCTGGTCATGCGCAACGTTCCCGCCGGCTGGCGCCCGCTCCCGGCCATGGCCACCGGCCGAGGCGCTCAACTCGCTACATGAAGCGCTGTGCCAGACGGATCTGCTGGTCCGGGCCCGCTCGCGTACCCGCGGGGATCGGATGTTCATGCATCCGATGCCGTGCCCGACGGCGCCGCCGCGTGTCGGCTGCCCGGCCTGCGTCGCGGCGCCGGGAGAAGGCCGCTCCCGCCCTTGTCCAGGGTTGTCAGACGGCCGGGCGGGCGGGTGCGGTCGTCGACCGCTGTCGTGTGGATTCGGCGGTCGTAGGGGCCATCCGCTGAGTGCTGCTGTGGCCAGGATGATCCCTGATCCCCAACACCCCCGGCTCAAGGCACCCTCACCACATCAACCACGAACCCCGGAGTCACACTGACCGGGCCCTGCGTGCGGGCGGGTGTGCGGGCCGCCGGCAGCAGGCGGGCCGCACGCCGTCCGTGCGGTTGTGCGGTAGCGGGTGTCGGAGCCTGCCGGTGGCTGGTGGAGGTCCGGACGGGCCTCAGCGTTTCGCACTGCTCGGCCTCCGGTGAAGATCTGGGCAATGGGCGAGCTCGCGGCGACGGTGTGCCTCGCGCGTAAAGAGGGGCAACGCGGGACGGTCAGGCCGCCCTCTTCCTGACCAGGTGGTCCAGGACCTGGGTGGTGCGGGGTCAGGACGTTGGTGACGGCGCATAGTGGTGGGCAAGGCTGGTGGCGAGGTCGCGGAGGCGGGCCCTGGCCTCGGTGGGGCCGTGCACGGTGATGGCGCTCCCGAACGGCAGCAGTGTGCGCACGTCCTCCAGATGCAGGAAGCGGATCGTCACCTTGTGGCCGGTGGCGGATTCTTCATGGCCGTCCAGGACGAGTCGTTGGCCAAGGATCCGTTGTGCTCGCTCGATCTGGGTCTGGTCGATGGTGGCGCTGACCTCTATCGCGTGGTCGTGCTCCCACTGATCGACGAGCGCCGCGGCGACGGTGGCCAGGGTCTGGCTCTCGCGGAGCCGTCGTGGCTGGTCGACTTCCATCCACGTCGTGATCCGTTCGAGCCGGTACAACCGTGGCACTCGGGCACAGTCGGCGACGAGGTACCAGATGCCGGCCTTGGCGAACAGCCCGTAGGGATCCACGACCAGGTCGCCTGGGCATGACTCGCGGGGGCTGTCGTACTCGATCCGCAGCCGGCGACCGCGCCGCACCGGGCCGATCAGTGACGCCGGAGCCGTGCCGGAAGCAGGGGCCTGGAGCCAGGGACGGCTGTCCACGTGCACCACGTCGGTGAGCGGCAAAAGCTCATGAACCCGGCGGGACTGTGCAGCGCCGATCTTGGAGAGCGCGCGCCGGCTTTCGGCGGATGCGTTCAGTTCCGCGCGTTGCTTCTCGTCCAGTCCGGTGAGCGACAGGTGATCACGCTCGCCCGGTGTGAGCCGCGTGAGGTCGAGTCCGGACCCGGGCGGCATGGTGACGCCTCCGAGGCGGCCCCGGTGCGCGGTCACCGGCAGACCGGCGTCGCGGAGCCAGTTCAGGTCCCGGGTGATGGTGCGAAGGGACACCCCGAGCGCTGAGGCCAGCTCCTGTGTGGTCACGGCATCCCTCGATTCGAGGAGCAGCATCAGGGTGAAGAAGCGGTCCGGGGTCACCCAACGATCTTTTCAGGGAATTGCGACACGATGCGGCGCATATCCCGGTCAGGCTGGTGGATGCGTACCTGCGACCTGCCTGTTCGCCCAGTGGGTGCGCGCACGCACCCCCGATCCAGAAAGGTGCTCGCGATGAGTGCCAGCACGACCGACGCCGAATCACCGGTGGCGTACCGCCCGGGGTCTGCCGGGTACGACGAGCACCGTGCCGGCTTCCAGCTGCGGGAGCGGCATCGGCCGGCCCACGTGGTGGCAGCGCGGACCGCCGGTGACGTCGTGGCGGCCGTCCGGCGCGCCGCGCAGTCATGCATGCCGATCGCGGTGCAGGCCACGGGACATGGGCTCGCCGATCCGCTCGCCGGTGAAGGGGTGCTGGTGTCGACGCGGGGGATGGACAGCGTCGATGTCGACCCCGGTGCCGGGACCGCACGGGTGGGTGCCGGAGCGCGGTGGCGCGACGTGATCGAGGCCGCCGCACGCTACGGTCTGGCACCGCTGTCCGGGAGCATGCCCGGTGTCGGCGCTGTCTCCTACACGCTCGGCGGCGGCATCGGGCTGATGGCCCGTCGCTACGGCTTCGCCGCGGACCATGTCACGCGCTTGGAGCTGGTCACCGTCGACGGCTCCCTGCTGACGGTTTCGGAGCACGAGGAGCCGGACCTGTTCTGGGCGCTGCGCGGCGGTGGCGGGAGCTTCGGCATCGTGACCGCGCTGGAGATGGACTTGATGCCGGTCGCCAGGCTGGTCGGGGGCGGTCTGACGTTCGACCTGGGCGAGACGCCGGAGGTGGTCCCGACCTGGTTGCGCTGGACGGCGGCCATGCCCTCGGAGATGACCTCGGCGATGACCACGCTTGAGGCTGCCAAGCGGCACATGGCCCATGTCCAGATCGCCTACCTGGGTTCGGCTGCGGAGGCGGACGAGTTGGTGGCCCCGCTGCGGGCGCTGAAACCTGCGTACGACGGTTTGCGGGAGATCCCGTACCGGCGGTCCGACACCGTCTTCGGCGAACCGGATCAGCCGCATGCGTACGTCGGCGACAATGTGTTGTTGCGGGCGGTCGACGAGGAACGTCTCCGCGACGCCGTCGCCGCGTCGGCGCCAGGCCGGCCGGGTGGCTCCATCATTTCGGTTCGTCATCTCGGTGGGGCGCTGTCCACTGCGCCGAGGGTGCCCAACGCAGTCAGCCACCGCGAGGCGATGTACCTGCTGTGTGTCGTAGGTGTGGTATCCCCGACAACCAGGCCGGACGCGGCGAGTGCGCGGGCGCTGCGGGATGAACTGCTGGCCGGCTGGTCCGGGACCGCCGTAGGCAGCTCGCCGAACTTCACTTTCGGACGACCCGACCAACGTGCCGCCGCAAAACTGTTCGACGCCGGGCGTCGTGACCGGTTGCTGCGGCTGGCCCGTGAGCACGACCCCGCCGGACTGTTGCACCCCAGCTTCGTCATCGCCTGAGCACCTCCTACGAAAGGGTGACCGGTGCGTCTGGTCCGTGCGCGGCCTGCCGGGCGTCGAAGGTGGTTCGCTGGTGTGGCCGTCTTCCAGTTGGTCGGCGTCACCGCCGCCTTGTGTGGGCCGACGGCCAATGCGGATCCGATCGGCAACGGCCTCCTGCGCACGGCCTGCGGTCAGACGTCTTCGGCAGGATCGCTACGTTCTCCAGCCGGAACAGCAGGACTTCAGCACGCCGACGCCGATCACTCGCAGCGCCGACGACGTGCAGCGGATACAGGATGCAGGACCGCCCGGGCGGTCCGTCCCTGGCCTCTCGCGGGCGGCCCGCCGAGCCGTCGGGCGGCTGGCGGCGGGTCCGCGTGGTCGCCGCACCCGCCCCGCTCCGCGGCCACTCCCCCGGGTTCGGTGCCAGGGCACCCGGCTCATGCGCGCAGCCGCTCGGCGACGTGCGCCCGGTCAGCCACGGACAGTGGTCCGTGTCCGTCCGGTGCCGCTCTATCCGCCGTACTCCCAGGCGTCATCGGCGGCGGGCCCGCTGGCCTGGATCTTCAGCAGCCGAGAGGCGATGGCTCCTTCGTTGCGGCCGAATTCCTGCGACAGCTGGGACAGCGAAGCGCCCTGGGCGCAGCGTTCGGCGAGCCTGTGTTCGTCTTCGGGCTCCCAGGGTTTGTATGCGTTGGGGTGCAGTTGCCGCTTCGCTTCGACGGTGTAGGCCCTGGGCGTTTCCGGCTCGGCCGCCGCGGGGCGCGGGTCGGGCACGAGGCCGGTGGGGTGGGGCGCGAGCTTGAGGCCGTAGAGCTTCCAGCGGACGGAGTTCTCGCTGCGCCGGAGTTCCTCGGCCAGTTGCTCCGGGCTCTTGCCCGCCCGGTAGTGCTCCTTGAGGTAGGCGATGGCCTCAGGGGTCCATGCCTGGCCGCGGCGGGCGGCTTGGGCGGGGGCCGCGGAAGCGGCGGACGAGGTGGTCCTTGCGGTGGAGGTGACGGGAGCGGAGGCGATGAGACGGCTGATCTCGCCGAGGTCGCAGATGTCCAGTTCTCCGGTGAGTTCGCCGCGGATCACTCCGTCAGGGGTGCGGACGACGACGGTGATCTCGGCACGGCCCTGCGCCAGGAGGCCGGCGTGCAGGACATAGCGGCGGCGCGGACTGCCGCTCTCCAGCCTCACGGTTGCCGTGTCCCGCACCGCACCGGGGGCCGTGGGCACGCGTTGGTGGGCCGGGGACAGCAGTTCGTGGACATGCCAGGAGGCCGGGAAACTGTCACCGTTGTCGAGTCGGTAGCTCGTCTGGCTCGCTTCCACATCACATGCCGCGTATAAGACCTCGATCTGCTCGCCGTCGAAAAGGCCGGGGGCTTGTCCCGGGGCCGTGGGCGGGAGGGTGAGGGCACCGCGCCGCGGCTGACTGCCGTGGATGGCGGCCCCGGGATCTCCGTGCCAGGCACCGCCGGCATCACGGAAAGCGTAGATCAGCAAAGCGAGCAGCCCTTCGTCCGGATGAGGTGTCGGTCAATGATGGCCCGGCCGGCAGCGGCGTGGTCCCGTGCGGCTGTATCCGGCCTCTGAGGGAGTGCTGAGCCGCGAGGGCCTCCGGTGACGGATACGGGTTCAGCAGGCCGGCAGTGCCCGTCGGATCGAAGGCGTCGGCGCGGGCTCACGTCTGCGAAAGTGCGGCGCCAGGGGCTGATCGGCCTTTGAAGGGCAGGGGTTGGGGTCTGGATTGTGTCGGCGTTCAGGCGGATGACGGCCGCCGGGGGGCCTGGCCAAGGCCACGGGCCGGTCTTGTGCGGCGTCGCAGCCCGGCTGTCGCAGGCGTGGCGTTCGGCGGCCCGAGCGTCCGTGACGGCGGCGCAGATCCGCCGCCGTCCGTGATGGCGGCGCAGGTCCACCGGCTTCCACCGGCTTCCATCGGCTTCCACCAGCGCCCCGCGAAGTGGCGCGGCGCGGCGTCGCAGGCATCGGGCCTCGCCGTGGCCGGTGGCCTCTCCCGGCCGTTCTCGCCCCGAGCGGTCGCCGGATCGATCTGCGGTATCCGCAATTCCCTCGCCCAGTGCGAGGGGCTCCGGCTCAAGGCTGTCCGGGGCTTGACTGGACCGGTCGGTGCCTGATGCCTGGTGCCGGGTGCGGGGTGCGGTGCGGGCCCCAGGGGGGCGGGGGCGTCAGCTGGGCGAACGGCCCGGTGGACGTGCGGCGCGGGCAGGTGTCTGCGGGGCAGAGGCACCGTCACCGGTCACGGTCACAGCACCGGCCAGGGCGAGGCCCGCCCGCCCTATTTGACTGGGTGTCAATTTTGTTTTGGGGCGCCGGTCGTGCCGCACGAGGAGGAAGGCGTGCCACGGCTGCGGGCCGGGTGGGCGCAGGACGGCGGAGACAGTGCGCTTCATCGGGGCATGGCCCGCCGGGCGGTGATCCGCGCAGCGGACGGGGCGTCCTCCCCCGACTCCCCCGGCTCCCCCGGCTCTCCCTGCTCCCGTCGCGATGGGTCCGGGCGGGCCGCGCACACTCCGATGCGGAAGCCCGTCGGGGCCTGTGGTGCGTGGCAGTGCCAGTGGTCCGGGGCCGGGACGTGGGTGGTTCGGCGCAGGGTGATGCCTGCGTGGCCGTCGGCGGCGAAGGCGATCCGGGCGAACGGCAGGCGCAGGCCCAGTCCCACCGCCTTGGCGTAGGCCTCTTTCAGGGTCCAGAGTTGGGTGACGGCGTCCCGGCGCTGCGGGTGGGGCAGGTGTTCCACCGCGGCGCGTTCCTCCGGCGAGAGGCATCTGGCCACAAGGCGTCTGACGCTGTCGGGGGCGGCCAGGGCGTCGCAGGTCTGGATGTCGATGCCGACCGGACGGCCCCGGGTGAGGGCGATCAGGCAGATGCCGGCCGAGTGCGACAGGCTGAACTCGATGTCCAGTGCGTACCGGGGGTGGAGCGCGGGTTTGCCGTTCGGTGACAGGACGAACTCCCAGTCGCGGGGGGCGACGGGGGCGAGCCGGGAGAGTTCGGTGCGCAGCATCCAGCGGGTGTACTGGAACTGGTGGCGGTCCGCGTCGAGGCGGAAGGTGCCGGCGCGGCGCAGTTCGGCCTGTGACAGCACGGCCCGCCAGGTGTCCTCGGCGGCGGGTGGGTCCGTGCCGTCCGGAAGGCGGGTGCGGCCCATCGCGGTGATCAGGCCGGGGATGCGGGGGGCGGTGAGCCGGTGTCTGTCGTGGGTGGTGGGGGCAGGTGCGCTGCCTGGTGCCGTGGGGGGCATCGTCCGCTCTCGGGGTGCGTCGGGTCTCGGTGCGCGCCGGGCGCCGCGCGGCCGTCCGGCGTGCGGGCGGCTTGCCCGTCCCCGCGCGGGCGGGTGTCCGGTCCGGTCCCTGTGTGCGGGCGTCTGCGCCGCCCCAGGCCCCCCCGGGGGGGCGGGGGGTGCCGTGGCCGCCCCGCGGTGTCCCTGCGCGGCCGTTCCTGCGGAGGCGGGTGCGGCGGGATCGGTGGTGTCTGCCGTGGGGGTGTGGGGCCGGCACGGCCGCGGGGGTGGCCCCCGGGGAGGGGGTGTTCACCGCGGGCCGTGCCGGGGGTCTGCGGGTCTGCGGGGTGGCCGGGGTTATCCGTGCCCGGGCTCGGGGTCGAGGCCGAGCAGGTCGGGCTGTTTGGCGAGTTCGCGCAGGGTGGTGCGGGGGTCGGGGAGCAGGCGGCGGGTGGACAGGTCGAGCAGGGCGATCACCGCCTCGATGCGGGCGACGGGGAGGCCGTCGGGTGTGCGCAGGTGCTGGGTGAGTTCGATGAGCCTGCCCTGGCCGCCGGTGACGGCGCAGCCGACGTCGACGTCGTCGCCGGCGCGCAGTTCGCGCTGGAAGCGGATGCCGGCCTTGAGGAGTACGGGGCCGATGCCGGCCTCACCCAGGACGTCCGGGGTGAGGCCGGCGGCTTGCAGGAACTGCCAGCGGGCGTGTTCCGCGTACTGGAGGTACACGGCCTGGTTGAGGTGGCCCTGCCGGTCGAGTTCGTAGGCCCGTGTCTGGATGCGGACGCTGAAGGGTGTGGACATGCCGGGCGGCCCTCAGGCCCCGACCGGGTCGTCGAAGAGGATCCGCCAGGTGCCGTCGGGCTGCCGGCGGGAGACGACGGTGCCCTTGCCGGTGAGGTCGATCGGGCTGCCGGTCTCGTCCTTGCCCATGAGGTGCCAGTCGGCGTGCGTCATGGCGATGTCGCCGGATCGCAGGGCGCTGGTCAGGGTGATCTCGGCGGTCGTGATGGAGGCGAACATCGGCTTCAGGGCCCTGGCGACGGCTTCGAGGCCCTTCTCCTGGCCGCCGTCAGGGGGTGTGACGAGGATGCCGTCGGGCTCGTACAGGTCGAGCATGGCCTGCGGGTCGTTGGTGTTGAAGGCGGCGGCGATGAGGCCGGGGAGGTCTTCCGGGCGGTGTGCCGGCACAGGGGGTCTCCTTGCTGGAGGGCCAGGGGGCAGGGGGGTGTCGGTGGGCGGGGTCAGCCGAAGATGCCCTGGCCCGGTGTGAGGATCGCGGCGGGGTCGTACTGGCGCTTGAGGGCGCTGAGCCTGTTCCAGCGTGTGCCGTAGTGGGCCCGCCAGTCGGCGCGGGTCATCGAGGGCACCGAGCCGACGAGGTAGCGCTTGCCCCCGAGGGCGACGGCACGGTCGTAGAAGCGGCGGTTCTGCGCGAGCAGGCCGGGGGTGTCGGGGTGGTTCGGGGCGGGGATGCGGATGAGGCTGACCTCGAAGAACTCGTTGGCGGTGCAGCGGGGCAGGATGAAGCCGGGCCGGGTGAGCGAGCGGGTGTCCATCGGGGAGATCCGCAGCGGGCCGGGGCCCATCTGGGTGGCCGTCAGCTCACCGAGCACGGTGTCGAGGTAGGCGGGGGTCTTCTCCGCGCCGACGAACATCATCAGCCACGGCTTCTTGCTGCCCCAGAACCCGGCGGCCTTCAGCGCCGCCCAGTTCGGGTCGAAGCGCAGCAGCCAGTCCCGCAGCGGCAGGTCGGCGCTCGGGCCCGGCGTCGCCTGGGGGGAGAGCACGGCCTGAAGGGCGGCAGTGCCGGGCTGGGCGGGCGGCGAGTGGAAGAGGCCGAGCGCCAGCCGGTAGGTCCAGCCGCCGCCGGGCTGGGGCTCCGCATAGCCGTTCTGGTCGTCGGCCACACCGGCCCGCATCACGGCCAGCGAGTCCCGCAGGAACGCCGCCCGGTCGGTGTAGGTGAACTCGACGGAGCGGACGGTGCTCTTCGCGGGGATCAGCCTGAGGCCGGCCCGCACGATGATGCCGTACTGGCCGCCGCCGACGAGGACGGCGTCGAACAGGGCGCGGTGGCTGGTGCGCGAGCAGGTGATCAGCTCGCCGGTGCCGGTGACGACCTTGAGCCATTCCACGTTGTCGGCCTGCGAGCCGTAGCGCTGGCTGGTGCCGCCGAGGCCGCCGACGCTCAGTGTGCCGCCGATCGACAGATGGGCGAAGTCGTTGTAGACGGGCAGCGTCTGGCCGCTTTCCAGGGCCCGCAGGGCCAGCGTGGACCAGGTGACACCGGCGTCGACGTCGGCGATGCCCGCCGTGACGCTGTGGATCGTGCCGAGCGGCTTGGGGTCGATGGCGATACCGCCCTCGACCAGGGCCTGCCCGTAGTGCGAGTGCGAGGCACGGTCCTCGCTGCCGGTCCCGCTCTGGCCGTTGACGGCCACGGGGATGGCGTTGTTGCGGGCGTAGCGGACGACCGCCTGGATGTCGTTCACCGAGCCCGGGGTCAGGACGGCCTGGGGCTGGCGGGTGAACAGGTGGCCGAAGTCCTCGGTGAACGCCGAGGGGTCGGCGGGCAGGACCAGTGTGCCGTCGAGGGCGGGGACCTGCGCGATGCCGGACGTCGGACCGGGGGCGGTGGCCCACGCCCGGGCCTGGGGGTCCCACCCCAGGACCGCCGTGCCCGCTCCGACGACCAGGCCGGACAGGATGTTGCGGCGTGTGAGCTCGGTATGCATGTCTCGTTGGTACGCCCGCGGGCGCAAGGAGAGCGCAAGTCCGCCCCGGTGACGGCCCCGTGGCAACCCGGTGGCAGCCCGGTGGTGGGGAGGTGGTGGGGGGTGGTGGGGAGGTGGGGGGAGGTGGGGGGAGGTGGTGGGGGGTGGTGGGGGCTGGGGCCGGGTGGCCGGTGTGTTGAGGGGGCCGGTACCGGGGGGTGGTGGGGCGCGGCGGGTGGTGTGTTCAGTGGGCGGGTACGGCGGTGCGGTGTTCCTGGGGGCTGATGCCGTAGACCCGTTTGAAGGCGGAGCTGAGGGCGAAGCCGCTGCCGTAGCCGACCTGCCGGGCGACGACGTTGAGTGTGGCGTCGGACTGGCGCAGCAGGTCGGCGGCCAGGGCCAGGCGCCACTCGGTGAGGTAGGTCATCGGCGGGGTGCCGACGGTGCTGCGGAAGCATTCGGCGAGCGTCGCGCGGGACACGCCGATCTCGGCGGCGACCCGTGCCAGTGTCCAGTCGCCCGCCGGGTCCTCGTGGAACAGGCGCAGTGCCTCGCCGGCCACCGGGTGGGCGTGGGCACGGTACCAGGCGGGGGCCTCGGTCTCGGGCCGGTCGAACCACACCCGCAGCACCGAGATGAGCAGCAGGTCCAGGAGGCGGTCCAGGACGACGCCCTGGGCCGGGCCCTGTTTGGTGACCTCGCCGGACAGGACCGGGATGAGGGTGGAGTCCCAGGTGTCGTCGGAGACGACCAGCAGCGGCGGCAGTACGTCCAGCAGGCGCTGGCCGACGGCGCCGACCTCCTCGTACACACCCAGGAGCATCTGCACCGATCCGTCGGGGTTGCTGCCCCAGGTGCGCACGCCCAGGGACATCCGCTCGCGCAGCTCGACGCCCTCGGGGGTGACGCACTGCTGGCCGGGGTGCACGATGACCTGCGGCGCGGTGGCCGCCTGATCTCTCATCACATAGGGGTCGGGGCCGCGGACGATGGCGACGTCGCCCGGCCGCAGCCGTACCGGCTCGCCGTGGTCGGGCTCGACATGGGCCTCGCCGCTGAGCATGACGGCCAGGCACAGTGGTGATCCGTCCTGGACCCGGATCGACCAGGGGGGGTCCAGCACGATACGGAGGAGGAATGCGCCGCTGGCCCGCGGCCCCTCAAGTAACCCTGCGAGTGCGTCCACCCACCCAGTGTAGACGGTTGGACATGCATCCCGGCATCTCAACCATGGACCGTCCAGGCCGACTTCGTTCAGGCTGCGGGTATGACGACAAACGAGCACACGACACTGGTCCTCGGCGGTACCGGCCGGGTGGGCCGCCGGGTGACGAAGCGGCTGGCCGAGCGGGGCGTGGACGTGCGGGTCGGTTCCCGCGCCGGAAAGCCCCCGTTCGACTGGGAGGACCCCTCGACCTGGGCCGCCCCCTTCGCCGGCGTCCGGTCGGCCTACCTGATGTACTACCCGGAGGTCGAGTGGCCCGGCGCCGGTGACGCGATCGCCACGGTGGCCCGGCACGCGGTCGACGCCGGGGTGCGGCGCCTGGTCCTGCTGTCCGCCCGCAACCAGGAGGAGGCCGTCCGCTGCGAGGAGGCCGTGACGGGCCTGCCCGTCGAGTGGACCATCGTCGCCCCGGCCTCCTTCAACCAGAACTTCGACGAGGGTGTGTTCCTGGAGCCGCTGCGCCAGGGCGTGCTGGCGCTGCCCGCCGGCGGTAACGCCGACCCGTTCGTCGACGCCGACGACATCGCCGATGTCGTGGTGGCGGCCCTGACCGAGGACGGCCACGCGGGCGAGCGCTACGAGCTGACGGGGCCCCGGCTGTGGACGTTCGCCGAGGGCGTGCAGGAGATCGCCCGGGCGACGGGCCGCTCCCTGCGCTACGAGCCGATCACCCGGGACCAGTTCGCCGACGCCATCGTCGCTGACGGTGCCCCGCGTGACTTCGCCGAGCCGCTGGCCACGCTCATCTCCGAGTTCTTCGACGGCCGCAACAGCTCGCTGGCCGACGGTGTCGAGCGCGCCCTCAAGCGCAAGCCCCGCGACTTCGCGGACTGGGTGGCCGAGATCGCGCCCACCGGTGTGTGGGATGCCGCCTAGGGGGCGGGCCGGTGATGCCGCCGGGCAGCTGCTCCGGTGCCGGTGGCGCCCGGCGGGCGTTGTGGTGCGGTGCCGGTGACGCCGTCCGGTGGCTGCCCCGGTGCCGGTGCCGGTGCCGGTGCCGCCCGGCGGGCGCTGTGGTGCGGTGCCGGTGACGCCGTCCGGTGGGCGGGCGCCGGTGATGCCGCCGGGCGGCTGCCGCCGGGCCGTCCGGCGGGCGGAGCGGACGCCGGTGCCCGGCGGACGGTGCCGGTGACGGCGCCCGGCGGGCGGCGCGGGTGCTGCCGCCGGGCGGGCGGTCCGGGTGCCGGTGCCCGGCCGCCGGGCCCCGGTGACTGCGCCCGGTGGTGCCGGTGACGGCGGCGGGTGGTGCCGGTGACGGCGGCGGGCGCGGGCGGGCGGCGGGGGCGGGCCTTGCGCTGATGTTGCGGCAGCGCCCCCACGATGCCGGGAATGAAACCAACCCGGCTCTGGACCTCGTTCGCCCGGCAGGTCGAGGCCCGCCCCGACGCCACGGCTCTCGTGGCCAGGGGCCGGCACCTCTCCTACGGCGACCTCGCCCGCCTCGTGGCCGACGCCTCGGCCCGCCTGGACCGGCTCGACACGAGCGGCGGCGAGCCGATCGGCGTGCCGGCCACGAAGACACCCCGCACCATCGCCCTGGTACTGGCGTGCCTGCGGGCGGGCCTGCCCGTGGTGCTCCCGTCCGCCACACTGCCCGACGCCACCCTGCAACGCCTGTGGGCGCGGGCCGGATGCCGTCACGTCATCAGCGCCGACGACAACGGGGCCGGCCCGGCCGGCGCCGCGGGCCTTGCCCACGACGGCGACGGCAGCGGCAGCGGCAGCGGCAGCGGTGACGGTGACGGTGACGGCGCCCTGCCGGCCGCCGCCTCGCTCAACGGCCCCTCCTCCCTCGGCGGCCCCGGCGGCCCGGACGGCTCCTCACCAGCCTTCGCCGCACCGCCCGTTGCCTTCGCTGACGACCCCGCCGCCTCCCCCCACCCCCCGGACGGCGTCGCCTTCGTGCTCACGACGTCGGGGTCGACGGGGGTGCCGAAACTGGTGCCTCTCACCGCGGGCGCCGTCGAGCGTTTCGCCGACTGGGCCGCCGCGCGGTTCGGTCTGGGGCCGGGCGCCTGCACGCTCAGCCACGCCCCGCTGAACTTCGACGTCTGCTTCCTCGACGTGTGGGCCACGCTGCACCACGGGGGCCGCGTGGTGCTGGTCGAGGCGGGCCCGGCCACCAACGGGGGCCACCTGCTCGACGCCATCGACGACAACGCGGTGACCCTCGTGCAGGCCGTGCCGATGGCCCACCAGCTGCTGGTCGACGCCGCCGGGGACCCGGCCCGCCGTCTCACCTCGGTCCGTCATGTCCTGTTCACCGGCGACCACATGCCCGCCCGGTGCCTGGCCGCGCTGCCCGCCGTGTTCCCCCGCAGCCGCCTCTACAACCTCTACGGCTGCACCGAGACCAACGACAGCTTCCTGTACGAGGTCGACCGCGACGCGCTGCCGGCCGGCGGCGTTCCGCTGGGCACCCCGCTGCCCGGCGTCGAAGCCATCGTCCTGGACCGGGACGGCACCCCGGTCACCGGGGCGGGCCGGGGCGAACTCGTCGTCTCCACGCCGTTCCAGTCGGCCGGCTACCTCGGCGCCGACCCGGCCCACCCCGGCCCCTTCACCGACACCCCGTTCACCCGCACCCCGGCCCCCGGCACCCCGGCCGCCCACACTCCGGCCGCCGGCGCCCGCTTCTACCGGACCGGTGACATCGTGCGCCGTGACGAGGCCGGTGTCCTGCACCTGGAGGGCCGCAGCGACTTCCAGGTCAAGGTGCGCGGCACCCGGGTCAACACCGAGGCCGTCGAGCAGGTGCTGCTCAGCCACCCCGAGGTCGCCGAGGCCGTGGTCCTGGCCGCCCCGGACCCGGTCGCCGGCCATCTGCTGCACGCCGTCCTGCGCCGGGTGCCGGGGGCGCGGGTGACAACGCTGGGCCTGCGCCGGCACTGCGCCCTGCACCTGCCCACGGCCGCCATCCCCTCCACCCTGCGCCTGCTGGAGAGCGCCCTGCCCCGCACGTCCACCGGCAAGGTCGACCGCCGGCTGCTCGGCCAGAGCCTCGGCCGGCCGTCACCCCCACCACCCTCACCGTCACCGGCCCGCCCGCAGACGACCACCGCCACCGCCACCACGACCTCCACCTCCACCTCCACCTCCACCTCCACCTCCACCGGATAAGGAACCGACACCATGACCCACGAGAACCTCATCAAGTCCTTCCTGATCGATGAATTCCTGCCCGAGGTCGAGCCGTCCGAGCTGACCACCGGCTACGACCTGCTCACCAACGGCGTCGTCGACAGCCTCGGCCTGCTCAAGCTCATCGCCTGGGTGGAGACCGAGTTCGACGTCACCGTCGACGACGCGGGCCTGGACCCGGACAACTTCCGCACCATCGCCGCCATCGACGCCTTCGTGGCGCGGGCGGCGGTCCCGGCCGAGGCGGGCTGAACGGTGCACGACGTATCCGCGGCCCTACGGGCCCACCGCCCCGTCCCGACGGCGGCATGGTCGTCGTTCTGGGACGAACTGAGCGCCGGCACCCTGGACACCGGCGAGCCGGCGTCCGTCCTGGCGGCCCTCGACCCCCACACGGCCGACCCCCGCACACTCGCCGCCCTGGTGCGGTCGCTGCGCGCACGCCGCACCGGGCCGGTGCCCCCGCTGCCCGGCGCGGTCAACGTGGTCGGCACCGGCGGAGGGGCGGCCACGTTCAACATCTCCACCGCCGCCGCCCTGACCGCCGCCGCGCTCGGCGCACGCGTCGTGAAGACCGGATCGCGGGCCCACGCCAGCAGACACGGCTCGATCGACCTGCTGGAACGCCTGGGAATCCCCCTCACCAAGTCGTACGCCGGGACCGCCGCGTCACTGGAACGGCACAACGTCGCCTTCGCCGGCTACTTCGTGTATCCGGTCGAGCTGACCGTGCTGGCCCGGCGGATCCTGCCGGTGCCCATGCGCACCTACGGCCGGCTGCTGAACATACTGGGCCCGTTCCTGCCCGCGCTGCCCGGAGCACGCCAGCTCACGGGCCTCGCGAGCCCCTCGCTGCTGCCGCTGGCCCGCGCCCTGGCCGCCGAGGTCGAGGACCGTGACGTGTGGCTGTGCACCAACGACACCGGCGCCGACGAACTGATCGGCTTCGCCCCCAACACCGTCCACCGCGGCCCCGGCACCGAACAGTTGCGGCTGGACCCGCGTGAACTGGGCACCGCGGACGGCACCCTGGCGGACCTGGCACCGGTGCCCGATCCCGCCCGGGTCACCGGGCACTTCCTCGACGTCATATCCGGGCGGGCACACCGAACGGCCACCGAGACCGTCGCCCTGAACGCCGCCGCCCTGGTGATCGCCGCCGGGCAGCAGACACAGTGGCGCCCCGCCATCGCCTCGGCGGTGGCGGCGCTGCGCGACGGCGCGGTACGCGCCCTCGTCGAGGCCGTACGGGCCACCCCGCCCCCGGTGCCGGATCCGGTGCCGCTGGTGAACGGGGGCGGTGTCCGGTGACCGGCCTGTTCGCCCGCCCGCCGGGGCTGGCCGTGTTCCTCAACGCCGGGGACCCGCCGCTCGACGTCCTCGACGACGTCGCCGACATGCTCGACGACCACGAGGTCGACGTCCTGGAACTGGGCGTGCCGTTCCCCGACTCGGTCAGCGACGGGCCGGTGATCCGCCGGTCCGCCGGGCGGGCACTCGCCGCCGGGACCACCTTCGAGGACACCCTCGCCTTCGTCGAACGCTCCCGCCACCGCCACCGCCATCTGCGGGTGGTCGTCCTCGCCGACTGGGCGCACACGGTCCGCCCCCGCTCGATGGCCCAGGCCGTCACGGCCGTCGCCGCGTCCGGGGCGGCCGGGGTGCTCCTGCACGGCGCACCGCCCCGCGTCCGCCCGGAACTGTACGAGCGGGCGGGTGCCGCCGGCCTGCCCGTCGTCACCACGTGCTACGCCACCTCGCCGCCCGGCGTGGTGGCCGAGGCCGGCGCCCACGCCTCCGCCTACGTGTACCTGGTGACGCACTACGGGCAGAGCGGCGCGGGCCCGGCGCCCGACGCGGGGGCGCTGCGCGGGCCCGTCGACGCGCTGCGGGCACTGACCGGCGTGCCGATCGCCGCGGGTTTCGGGGTGCGTACGGCGGCCGATGTCGAGCGGGTCCACGCGGCGGGCGCCGATGCCGCCGTGGTCGGCAGCCCCGTCGTCGCCCGGGTGGAGGCGTCGCTGGCGGCCGGCGGCGATGTCGCCGCCGACCTGGCCGCCCTCGTCACCGGCCTGCGCCCCCACCACACACCCCAGCCCCGGCCCCGGCCCCGGCCCCGGTGACCGGCGGCCTGTTGCCGGGTGACCGGTGACCGGAAGCCCCCGGATGTCCCCCGCTCCACCCCACCCCACCCACCTCTTTCCCTTTTCCTTTCCTTCTTGAGAGGAGCGATCCCGTGATCGTGCGCAACCTGGACAACGTCACCACCGTCGACTGGGGCAACGGCCTGAGCCGCCGTTTCCTGCTGGAGGCCGACGGCCTGGGCTACTCCGTCACCGACACCACGGTGCGGGCCGGCACCAAGTCGCTCCTGGAGTACCGCCATCACCTGGAGGCCTGCTACTGCATCGAGGGCTCGGGCGAGGTCGTCGCCCTCGACGGCACGGCGCACCGCATCACCCCGGGCACCCTCTACGCCCTCGACCAGCACGACGCGCACCACCTGATCGCCGATCCGGACACCGACCTGCGCCTGGTGTGCGTGTTCTCGCCCGCCCTGCGCGGCGACGAGCAGCACAGTCTCGACGCCTCCAGCGCCTCCGCGTACTGACTGAGAAAGGGGAGTACGGGCATGCGTATCTGGGACGAGGATCAGCTCGCACTGCGCGAGGGCATGCGGTGGTGGTGCCGCGACCTGGCCGCCGCCGGGCACGACAGCGCCGGGCACGGCGACGGCACCGCCGGGCAGGACACCGGCACGAGCGGCTTCGCGTGGGACGCGTGGAAGCTGGTCCGCTCCTCGGGCGTGCTCGGCCTGCCCTTCGACCCCGCCCGGGGCGGGGCCGGCGCCGACCTGCCGACCACCATGTTCGTGCTGGAGGCCCTGGGCGAGGGATGCCGCGACGGGGGGCTGAGCTTCTCGGTGGCCACCACCATGTGCAGCACCGGCGTCGCGCTCCAGCAGTTCGGGACGGACGAGCAGAAGGACCGCTACCTGCCCCGGGTGTGCTCGGGCGAGCTGATCGGCGCCCACGCCATCAGCGAGCCCGACACCGGGTCGGACGCTTTGAGCATGCGCACCAGCGCCGTCCGCGACGGCGACCACTACATCCTCAACGGCAGCAAGAGCTTCGTGACCAACGGCCCCGTCGCCGACACGGTCGTCGTCTACGCCCGCACCCGGCCCGGGGGCGGCCCGCTGGGCATCACCGCCTTCCTCGTCGACACGGACACCCCCGGCTTCACGGCCGGCCGGCCGCTGAAGAAGATGGGGCTTTCGTCCGCGCCGATGAGCGAGCTGTACCTGGACGGCTGCCGGGTGCCCGCCGACCGGGTCGTCGGCGGGATCGGGCGGGGATACCTGGTCCTCGAACACGTCATGAAGTGGGAGATCCTGTGCTCCTTCATCATCAACGTCGGGGAGATGCAGCACCGCTTCGAGCGCTGCCTCGAATACGCCCGCACCCGCACGCAGTTCGGCAAGCCGATCGGCTCGTTCCAGGCCATCGCCCACAAACTGGTCGACATGCGCATCCGGCTGGAGACGGCCCGCCGCTGGCTCTACGACACCGGCGAACGCCTGGCCGCCGGTGAGGACGTCACGATGGACGTGGCCATCGGCAAACTGCTGACCAGCGAGGCCAACGTGGCCTCGGGACTGACGGCCGTCCAGATCTTCGGCGGCAACGGCTACATGTCGGAGTACGGCCTGGACCGCGAACTGGCCAACGCCGTGGCCGGCACCATCTACTCGGGCACGACGCAGATCCAGTACAACCGGATCTCCTCACTGCTGGGGCTGTGACCGTGCTCCTCAAGGTGTGCGGCGCCACCAGCCGCGACGACATCGCCCTGCTCGCCGCCGCGGGCACGGACCTGATCGGCCTGTGGCACGGCGTGACCGGCGGCCGGGCGGACCTGCCCGCCGCCCGCCTCACCGCCCTGGCACACACCTGCCGCACCCTCAACAGGGAACAACGGGAAGGCACGGCACCTACACCACCACCGGAAGGCCGGGAGGCTGCGGCGGTGCGTGCGGCGCCGGCGCCACGGGAGGAGCGGGGCGGGGCGGCACGTACACCACCGGCGGTCTGGGGCGGGCCGGCGCGTGGGGCGCGTACGGGGGTGGTCTCGCCGGAGCCGGTGATGGTGACGTTCCTGCGGGATCCGGCCGCGATCCTGGGTGCGGCCCGTGCGGCCGGGGTGCGGTGGCTGCAGCTGCACGGCTACCAGCCCCCGGCCGTGGTGGCGGCGCTGAAGCGGGGGCAGCCCGGGGTGGTGGTCGTCAAGGTCGTGCATGTCACCGGTGACGCCTGTGTGGAGCGCCCGCTGCTGGCCTCCTACGAGCGGGCCGGGACCGATCTGTTCCTGTTCGACGCGGCCACCGCCCAGGGCCGCATCGGCAGTACCGGCCTGGCGCTCGACGCCGGTGTGGTGAGCGGCCTGGCCGGGGCGATCACCCGGCCGTTCCTGCTGGCCGGGGGTATCTCGGCCGCCGCCCGGCCCCGTTACCGCAAGGTGGCCGCCCACCCCCGCTTCGCCGGCGTCGACGTCGACACGGGCGCGCGGGACGCGGCGGGGGCGTTCTGCCCGGCGAGCGTGCGCGGTATCCGCGAGAACTGGCGGACCGCACCCGGCACCGGGGAGGGGGTCTGATGACGTCCGTGTTCATGAGTGCCCTGGCGGGCGCCGCGCGTCCTGTGATCATGGAGCTGAAGCCCCGCTCGGCGAGCGGTGAGGACCTGTTCCGCGGCCGGAGTCCGGCCGAGATCGTGGCCCGCTACGAGGCGGCGGGCGCGCCCTGTCTGTCGGTGGTCACCGGCCGCTGGTTCGGGGGCGACACCGCTCTGCTGGCCGAGGTCGCCGCGCGTACCCGGCTGCCGCTGCTCCAGAAGGACTTCATCACCAGCACCGGTCAGCTGCGGGCGGCGGCCGGTCTCGGCGCGTCCGCGGTGCTCCTGACGGCCGCGCTGCTGCCGGGGGTGGCGCTGGCCCGGCTGGCGGAACGCGCGCTGGCGCTGGGGCTGACGCCGTTCATCGAGGTGGCCACGGCCGCGGAGGCAAGGGCCCTGCCCCCGTGCGAGGAGTATGTGGTGGCCGTCAACAACCGGGACATCCGCAACCGTGAGCGGGGCGGCGCCGACACGGGCCGCAGCAGGCGGCTGCTGCCCGCCGTGCGGGCGACGGGGTCGCGGTGCCCGGTCAGTGCCGGCGGCATCGACGACCCGCGCGAGGCCGCCGCGCTCCTCAGTGCCGGCTACGCCGCACTGCTGGTCGGGACGGGCCTGCTGCGGGCAGATGCCCTGGAGTCATGGTGCGGGGAGCTGGACGGCCTGCGGGGTGGGCCGCCCGCCCCGCGTCCGGCGGGCTGAGGGACAGTTCGTCCCACTCGACGGCGTAGGGCACGCCCAGTTCGTTGGCCGCGGCGATCACCCTGGCGGCGAGGTCGCCCGCCTCCAGGTGGCGGCGGGCGTCGACCAGGGCGCGGGCCACCCGCAGGGGGCGTTCCTGGTCGTAGGGGTCGAGTTCCATGGCCGATTCCAGGCGGCCGGTGGCCTCCTGGCGGTCGCCCGCCTCCAGCGCGGCCGTCAGGACCACGTCGATCAGGCCCAGGACCCGCTGGCGCACGACCTCGCGGCGCTGGGCGATGCGGTCGTCGTAGAGGTCGTCGGGCAGCAGCGGCCCGGTGAACGCGGCGACGGCGAGACGGGCGCGTGCCACGCGTTCGCTGTCCTGGGTGGCGGCGACGGTCCTGGCCAGGTCCTCGAACACGTGCAGGTCGACCTTGCAGGAGGACAGGCACAGCAGTTGTCCCCGGCGGTTGACGAGCGGGCCGTAGGTGGCGCGGGCGCGGGTGAGGACGTTCTTCAGGCGGCGCTGCCCGACGCCGGCCTTCTCGTCGGGCCACAGCATCTCGACCATGGTCTCCACCCGTACCGATCCGCCGGCCAGCACGAGGTGTTTGACGAGCTGGCTGGCGCGGCCGGAGCCGGTGAGGACGGTGTGTCCCTGGCGGACCTCGAAGGCGCCCAGGACCCGTACCTCGTAGCTGCCGCCGCCGGGTAAGGCGTCGGCGACGGGTGCGGGGGGCAGCCGGATCGCGGAGCGCAGCACGCCCACGACGCGTCGCTCGCGGCGGTCGGGGAGGTCGGGGTGGCCCAGGCTGGCCGCCCGGTCCAGGGCGACCTGGAGGCAGCGGTCGGCGGCGTCGGGTTCGCCGGCGGTGTCGCGGGCGTAGCCGGTCAGGAGTTCGGCTTTCCAGCGCAGGCCGGGGGCGATCTCGCTCTGGGCGAGCATCCGTTCCAGGACGTCGGCGGCCTGTGGTTCGCCGCGGCGGGCGCCGATGAACGCCTCGGTCAGGGCGAGGGTGACGGGGTCCTCGACGCGGTGTTCGCGGGCCGCGGCCAGCAGGCGGGCCGATGCGGCGTCGGCGCCGACGACGGCGCAGGCGTCGGCGGCCTCGCACAGGAACAGCAGGCCGCCGCTGTCGTGGATCATCATCTGGCCCAGGTGGGCCTCGGCCCGTGCCAGCTGTTCCAGGACCCCGGGCAGGTCGTGGTCGTTGGCGGCGACGATCAGGCGGGTCCAGGCGGCGTGGCCGGCGACCCAGTCGATGCGCAGGAGTTCGGCGAGGCGGATCGCGTCGTCGAGGATGGCCAGTGAGCGTTCGGCCTCGCCGCCCAGGGCCAGCAGCCGGGCTTCCATGACCAGGCACAGCATGCGGTCGAACTGGGTGTCGCTGCTCGCGCCGAGGCGGCGCAGCAGCAGGGCGCCCTCGCCGGTCTTGCCCAGGGCGGCCAGGACGGTGGCGGCGAGCTGGCGCTGGACGGCGGCGACGCGGGCGGGTTCGCCCAGTTCGCCCCAGGTGATGGCGGCCTGGCGCAGGGCGTTCTCCGCGCGGCGCAGGCTCGGTCCGTCGGGGCGTTCGGACAGGGCGACGCCCAGTGCTTCCAGGAGGGCGGCCTGGGCGCGGGTGCCCTGCGTGCTCTGTTCGAGGAGCTGTTCGACGTGGGCGAGGACGCCGGTGTCGCGGAGCAGGGCGCGCTGGATCAGCCATTCGCTCTCGACCTCGACGGTGAGGTCGCCATCGTTGTCCTGCTCGCGCACGATGCGCAGGGCCCGGCCGATGACCTCGCGTTCCTCGGCGAGCTGGCCGAGGTTGCGGTGGGTGCGGGCCAGGTGCAGCAGGACCTGCGGCGCGGCCTCGGCGGCGGGGCCCAGACGGGCCATCAGGTGGATGAAGCCGGCCGGGTCGAGCTGGTTGATGCGTGAGGTGGGCAGCCGGGCGATGAGGGTGGCGGCCTGTTCGGGGTCGCCGCTGTCGGCGAGGAGGCCGGCGGCGGCGAGTTCGGCGCCCTGGGAGATCAGCAGCGGTGCGGCTCTGCGGGCCAGGGCCGCGTCGAGGGGGGCGAGTGCGGTCAGGGTCTCCTTCGACTCGCTGCACAGCCGTGACCAGCCGTCGGCGCCGACCGCGAAGGGGACACCCGCCCTGATCAGGCGGCGCAGCAGCCCCGGGTGCCCGAGCCTTTCCACGAGGATGTCGTTGACCATGGGGAACGCGGCGATCTGGATCAGCAGGCGGCGGTCGGCGGGGTCGAGGTCGGCGGCGTAGTGGTCCATCAGCTGGCGGATCAGGCCGGGGTGCCGCAGCAGGACGGTGGTGGCCGCCATCCGGTCGGACTCGCGGGCCAGGCGGCGCAGCATCACCAGCAGCAGTGCCGCCCAGCCGCCCGACAGGTCGTGCAGGGTCGCCGCGAGCCGCTGCCCGTCGCGGTCGCCGAGTTCGCCCCGGGCCAGGGCGGTGGCCTCCTCCGGGGTCAGGCGCAGGTCCTGTGTGTTGAAACGCTCCGCGGTCCCCATGAACTCCATCGCGGCCAGGGGTGCGGGCAGCAGGCGGCTGCTGACCAGGATCCGCAGGGACGGCGTCCGGTCGTGGACCAGGGCGGCCAGCCAGGCGGCGGCGTCGTCGGTGAGTGCCTCGGCGTTGTCGACGGCCAGCAGGCCCGGCCCTGCCGGTGCGGCCAGCAGTTCCCCGACCTGGCCGGCGGCGCCCGCGGTCGCGAACCGCGGGCGTCCCGCCGCGGTGAGGACCGCGGACGTCAGTTCGTCGACGGTGACCGGACGCTCCCGCGGCAGGCACACTCCCAGGCCCCCGGCGCCGGCGACGACCTGTCCGACCAGGACGCTCTTGCCGAACCCGCCGCCCGCCTCGATGAGGACCGAATGCCTCGCGTTGAGCATCTCCTGCACCAGCCGCTGACGCGGGACGAAAGGCACGCGAGCCATACGAGGCTGTCCCCTTCTAAACCGGCGACCCCAGGCCCCCCACCAACATGCCCATATGGTCGGCTTGTACGTTAACACGAACTCTTGATGATGGACCGTCACCCGGCCCGAACAGCAGGTTCCTGCGAGGGCGGTGACCGCGGCGGGCACCCTCGCAGGAACCTGCAAGGACGAACGGGAGGGATGTGGTGTGACCCCCTCCCCCGGGGCGGGCGGGGCGGGGCGGCTGCCGCCGCGGGGAGCCGCCGGGGGGGGAGCCGCCGGGGGCTGCGGGGGGCACGGGAGGCTGCGGGGGGGGTGGCTGTTGCCGCGTTCTGGCAGGCGGGGCGGGGCAGTTGCCGCCGCGGGGTTCCTGCGGGGAACGCGACCGGGGGGAACGTGACCGCTGCCGTGCGGCCCGGCAGGCGGGGCGGGGCGGCTTCCGCCGCAGGGACCCGCGGGGACCGTGACTGTTGCCGCGTCCTGTCATCCGGGCCGGGACGGCTCCCGCCCGCAAGGATCCCGTGAAGGCCGTGACCGCTGCCGCATGTCCCGGCAGGCGGGCGGGGCAGCTGCCGCCGCAGGATCCTGCGAAGGCCGTGACCGCTGCCGCGTTCTGTCATGCGGGCTGTGGCAGCCGCTGCCGCAGGGATCCTGCGGGGCCGTGGCCAGCTGCTGCCGCGAGGATCCCGCAGCGGCGGTGAGCGCTGCCGCGCTCTCTCACCCGGGCGTGACCACTGCCGCAGGACCCTGCGGGGAACGTGACCGCTGCCGCGTCCTGACGGGCGGGCCGGGACAACTACCGCCACAGGATCCTGCGAGGACCCGTGGGCCGCCGCCGCGCGTCCCGGCAGGCGGGGCAGGACAGTTGCCGCCGCAAGGATCCTGCGGGGAACGTAACTTGCCGCCATGCCCTGGCAGGCGGGCCGGACAGCTGCCGCGCAGTGACCCGCAGGGGCCGTGACTGCTGCCGCGCGCCCTCCCGCACCGGCCGGGACAGCTACCGCCGCGGGATCCTGCGAGGACCCGTGGGCCGCCGCCGTGTGTCCTGTCAGGCGGGCCTGGACAGCTGCCGCGTCCGCTCGCCGCCGGTGCGCGCGAGCTGGTGGCCGCTCTCCTGGCGGGGTGCGGGCACCATCTGCTGCCGGGAGGTGACGTGACGCCGGCGGGCGTCGCTCACCTGCTCGCCGACCGCCTGGCGCACGACGTCGTGGCAGAACTCGTAGACCGCCGCCCGGCCCGGATGCCCCAGACCCCCCGCGGTCACCTCCGTGAGGAACCGGGCCCGCAGCAGCGCCTCCAGAGCGTCCAGGGCCGCGAGCACGTCCAGACCGGCGGCGCCCGCCACCACGTCGAAGGAGACACGGGGACCGCAGACGGCCGCCGCCTGGAGCAGCCGGGCGGCGTCCGGGCCGACGGCCGCCTGCTTCGCGGCCACCAGCCGGGCCACAGCCGGCGGCACCGCGTCCGGACCACCTGTGTGCCGCAGCAGCTCCAGGAACATGAACGGGTTCCCGCCACTGCGCGCGAACGCCCGGCCCACCGGGCCACCACCCGCAGCAGCACCACCGTCGGCGTCGGTGGCGGCGGTGTCGGCAGCACCCGCGCCGGTGGCGGTAGCAGTGGGGGCGGTAGTAGTGGGGGCGGTAGTAGTGGGGGCCTCGGCAGCACCGGCGACGTCGGCGCGCGCGCCGGTGGCGGCGCCCCGTTCGGTGGCGGCGGTGGCGGCGTCGGCAGCACCCGCGCCGGCAGCGCCGCCCCGGCCACTGGCGGGGGTGGCG
>NZ_JBHYUG010000056.1:48495-55970 GCF_042749375.1 Streptomyces sp. NPDC059477
CAGGTGCTGGTCACACCGTGGAACTTCCCGGCCGCGATGGCCACCCGGAAGAGCGGCCCGGCGCGCGCGGGCCGCGGGCCCGGGGTGCGCCACCCCGCCCCTGTCACCCCCCCGAGCCCCCCCCCCCGGGCCAGTGGCGGCGGTGGCGGTTGCTGCGGCGCCCGTGCTGCCGCCTGCGCGGGCGGTGGCGGTGGTGGTGCTGGTTGTTGCCCGCTGGTGTGCGAGTGCGCGGGCGGAGGCGGGGCCGAGGCCCGTGAGGGCCACCTCGGTGCCGTCGCCGGCGTGCTCGAACGCGAGCATCGCCTCGTCCAGGCCCGCCCGTACCCCCCGCCCGGCGGACACCGGCAGATCGTTGCGCGCGGCGGCCACCACACACAGCCGGGCCCCGGCACCGGTGCGCAGCACGTGCCGCAGCAGTGCCACCGTCCCCGGGTCGGCGCGGTGGGCGTCATCGATCAGAACGGCGCAGGGCCGTTCACCGGCCGCCGTGAGCAGCAGCTGGGTCAGCGCGGCGAACAGGACCGGCTGCCCGGGCAGTTCACCGGGCGGGCACGGCCCCGCGAGCGAGGGCAGCAGCAGCCGCAGCGCGCCCCGGGCGGCGGGAGAGACGGCGTCCAGCGGATCGTCGGGCGAGGCGGCGACGTAGCCGTCCAGTGCCTCCACGAACGGCTGGTACGGGAGCACCGCGTCCTCGTCGCACCGGCCCACCAGCAGCAGCCCGCCCGCGGCGGCCACCTGCGCCCCCGCCTCCCGCAAAAGACGCGTCTTGCCGATCCCCGACTCCCCCGTGACCAGCACGAACTGCCGGCGCCCGCGGGCCGCCCGCTCCCACGCACCGGCCACAACCGCCAGCTCCCCCTCCCGCCCCACGAACACCTGCCCGCCGGCCGGCCCGCCACCGTAACCGGTGACGGGCACCTGTCCGTGGGGCGGTGAGGAGGGGCCCAGCAGCGCCAGATAGGCGGCCTCCGTCTCGGGCGACGGGTCGATGCCCAGCTCCTGTGCGAGATGACGGCGCAGCCGCTGGTACGCCCGCAGCGCCTCGCCCCGGTTGCCCATGGCCTCACGCACCGCCATGAGACAGCGGTGGGCGCTCTCCCGCCCCGGCGCGCGGGCCACCGCCTCCTCGGCGAGAACAACGGCCCGCCCGTGGTCCCCCGCCCCCATCGCCGCCCGCCCGGCGATCTCCAGGGCCGTCACCAGATGCCCGCCCAGACGCTCACGCCACCCCTCCACCCACTCGCCCTCGTGCTCGGACAGGAACGGGAACCGCAGCCGCTCCGCGGCCCGGCCCGCCAGCCGGGCCGCGCCCGCCACATCACCCGCACGCAGCGCCTCGTGCGCCGCGGACACCGCCCCGACCGCCTCACGCACATCGACGGGCACCCCCTCCCCCAGCGCCAGGACATACCGGCCGCCCCGCTTGACCAGCAGGTCCCCGGGCCCGGCCGGCAGCAGACCCACGAACGCCCGCAGCCGGCTCACCAGCGTCCGCAGAGCCGACGCCCACGTCGGCGGAAGCGTCCCCGGCCAGATCACATCGGCCAGCTCCTCCCGCGTCACCCCCTCACGCCCCGCGAGAACAAGACGCGCCAGCGCCACCCGGGCCTGCGCACTGTGCAGGTGATGCACCCTGCCGCCGCACCGCACAGCCATCGGCCCCAATATCTCGATCCCGGTGTCCATGAAACCTCTTCCCCCTGGAGGTGCCTGTGTGGTGGACAGGGTCCGGCCCGGCGATACCAGCACGGTCCCACCCACCCGCCCCCCGCCCGTGGGACCGCACTGGTATCAACAGGCCCTACGGTTGCCCGCCCCCACGACCGCAACCACACCACCACCCACAAGCCCCCCCCCGCCCCCGCCACACCCCCACAGCCCGACCGCACAAAGGCCGGCGGCACCAGAACACGACAACCCAACGGGGCAGGACCGGGACCACGGTGAAGAACAGGAACAGACCGAAGACCAGAACCGGGAACACCCGCCCAGAACCGGGGACACCCGCCCGGGACCGGGGACACCTGCCCGGGACCGGGCCGGGACAGGGTCAAAACCACGGTGAGAGCCACTGTCCGGGACCGGAGGCCAGGGACACGGCAGAGACCGGGAGCGGAGACCGGGACCGAGAGAAACGGTGAAGACCGGAACCAGGACCGGAGCCAGAACCAGAACCAGGACCAAGGACCGGGACCGGGACCGGGACCGGGGGCGGGGACCGGGACCGGGGGCGGGGACCGGGACCGGGGGCGGGGACCGGGACCGGGGGCGGGGACCGAGGCCAGGATCAGGATCGGGGCCGGGGCCGGGGAACACGGTGACGGCCAAGCTGGCGGCGTACACGTGCACGGCCGCGTACGGATGAACGCGCAGAGCCCTGACACACCGAGAAACACGGCTGGGACCGGACCCGACGACACAGCTGAGGACACCGTCAAGGCCAGGACCGAGAAACACAGCCGGGACAAAGACAGAAGCCAGGGCCGAAGACACTGCCAGGACCAGGAGCCGAACGGGGCGAAGGCCGGGGCGGAGACCGGAACCGAGGAACGCGGCGCAGACCGAGGGCGGAGACCTGAGGCGGAGGCCTGGCGCGGAGCCGGGGCGGAGGGACGCGGCTGAGGACTCCTGCCGCAACGGCTTCGGGCGTCACCGCAAGATGAGTTGCGCCTCCGGGGTGAGGAAGGGATCCGTGGGACCGCCTGCGGATCTCCCGGCAGACCCGCAGGCAGCAGACCAGTACGGGCGGGCACACACCCGACGGCCCGGACACCGGACACCGGGCCCGGAACCGGGCCGTGTCCAGTACCGCGGCGACCGTCGGCCGGCGCAGGTTCACACCACGATCCCGCACCAGCCGGGCACCCGCCGCGCCCGCAGCCACATAGCCGTACACGGGCGGCACAGCCAGCAGAAGAAGGGAATGCAGCCGGGCAGCACCAACACAGCCGCCACCGGCCGGGCCGGCGGTGACCGCAACGCCGCCGACCCGCACCCGGCCGACAGAGCCCCGCCCGGTCCCGCCACCACGCCCCCCTCAACGCCCCGATACAGGAACCGCCGACAGCCACACAGCAAAACCAGGGAAACACTCACCCCCGCGCAACCCGGCGTGGAAGACCTCACACAACCGGGCCCGCACCCGGCCCCGGCCACCCTCCGGGCGGCGCCGGCAGGCCATACCCGAACCGAAACCGGGTTCCCGCCGCAGACGTCTCCCAGGAGACCCACGGACAGCACCCGCAGCCCCCAGCACCCGGCACCCGGCACCCGGCACCCGGCACCCAGACCAGATGCCCTCCAGGGAAGCCCCAGCCGAATGACACCCATCCCCCTGGAGTGCGTGACTCTGACGGCTTGTCGGCCTGCATGTGGAGAGGGACGAGCGGCTGCCGTGGGCCGTGCCGGATGAGTTGCGGGCGCGGATCGAGCCGTTGCTCCCGGTCGTGGCGCGCCGTGCGGATCATCCTGGGCACAGGCATCTGGACGACCGGAAGGTGCTGTCGGGCATCCTGTTCGTGCTGTCACCGGCATTCCGCGGGAGTTCCTGCCCCAGGACCTGGGCTCCGGCTCGGGTCCGGCCTGCCGGCCGCGTCTGCGGAACTGGAACGATGCGGGGGTCCAGCAGGAACTCCCGCAGCCGTTGCACGGATCGCTGCCGGCGAGCTGCACGCCGCCGGCGCACTGGACTGGTCGCGGGCGGGTGATCGGAGGCTCCCGCGTGCGGGCCGTGAAAGGCGGCCCAAAAAACCGGCGGGGCCCGGTCGGCCGTACCCGGACCGGCTCCAGGCAGCACCATCTGGTCGCCGAAGCGCACGGCATCCCCCTCGCGGTATCGATGACCGGCGGCAACCACAACGACATCACCCTGCTCATGCCACCGACCCAGACCGTTCCACCGGTACGCGCCCGACGAGGGCGGCCCCGCCGGCGGCCGGAGGCGACCTGCGCCGACCCGCGGCTACGACCACGGCAAGTACCGCAAACAGGTCCGGACAGCCGGATCACCCCCGCCACCGCCCGACGCGGCACCGGACACGACTCGGGACCCGGCGTCCACCGACGGACGGTAGAGCAGAGCCTCGCACCACTGCACCGGTCCCGCCGCCCGCGTACCCGCTGGGGATCCGCGACGACATCCACGAAGCGTTCCTCCCCCTCACCTGCGGCATCATCCTGGCGACGACCGAAGAACCCGACAACCTGACACCTTGTCAGGAATTCCAGGACCGGAACCCAGGACACGACCGAGACCCCGGCCGAGCCCAGGCCCGAGACCCCGGCCGAGTCCAAGGCCGAGACCCCGGTGGAGTCCAGGGCCGAGACCGTGGCCGCAGACGCCACGGAGAACCCGGGCTGAACGACGCGGCCGAGACCCGGAGGGAATCAGGGCCGAGGGACACGGCCGAGACAGAGACAGAAAGCCCGGGCCGGGACCGGGGTGAAGGACACGGTGGAACCACAGCCGGCACGGCCCCCGTCACATCTGCCACAGGCACATACACGCGGGAACCCGGGACGGCCTCCCCACAGGCAGAACGACCATCAGGGACCGCACCCACCAGCCGGGTCCGCCAGCCGGGTCCGCCGGCCTGGTTCCGCCACCAACCCGGACAGGCACCGTGAACACCCCCCACCCCGGAACACCTGCCCGCACCCACACATCCACCGGGCCCGGCCCGGCGCCGCACACCGCCCCAGCACGTCCCGCACCCGGCACCACCAACCACCGCCCCGGCCGCCCACCACCCCCCGCCGGCCACCACCACCGGCACCGGCACCGGCACCGGCACCGGACTCAACCACCAGGACCGCCAAAGCCGCCAGAGCCGGGCCAGGACCGGACTCAACCACCAGAACCGCGAGAACCCACCAGGCGACCGGCCGACCCGGACTCGACCGCCAGCACCGCCAGGACCGGACCCGACCGCCGGCACCACGAGGACCCACCAGGCGACCGGCCGGCCCGAACTCGACCGCCAGCACCGCCAGGACCGCCAGCACCGCCAGGACCGGGCCCGACCGCCAGAACCGCGAGAACCCACCAGGCGACCGGCCGACCCGGACTCGACCGCCGGGACCGCGAGGGCCGTCAGGACCGGGCCCGGCCGCCGGCACCGGGAGGACCACCAGGGAACCGGCCGGCCCGGCCGGGCGGGCCGTGTCCGCGGTCCGGGACCCGCCCGCCGACTTGCGAAACGCTTGCACCGCCCCCCGTACCGTGCCGCCCACAGGCCGATCACCACGACCAGGAGTCCCCCATGCACCTTCCCACCCTCGAAGTGTCCGTCGACCGCCTGATGACCGTGAGCCGCGTCAAGGTCTTCGACCCCGACACACCACTGACCGCATCCGGGATCGACTCCCTCGACCTCATGGAATGGGTCTACGACATGCAGGAACGCTACCCCGCCCTCGGCCTCGACGAATCGATCGTCGACAGCATCGACGACACCGTCACCTTCCGCCGCATCCACCAGCAGCTCCTCGACACCCACACCACCGCGGCCACCCCCACGGCCCCCGCCGAATGACCACCCCGCCGCAGACACCCGGCATCGGCATCATCGGCTGGGGCACACACCTGCCCGACAAACGCCTCACCAACGCCGAACTCACCGCCCGCTTCGGCATCGACGACGACTGGATCGTCAAACGCACCGGCATCCGCGAACGCCGCATCGCCGGCCCCGGCGAAACCAGCGCCTCACTCGCCGTCGAAGCCGGCCGCCGAGCCCTCGAACACGCCGGCCTGCGCCCCGACCAGATCTCCCACCTCATCCTCGCCTCCGGCACACCCGAACAGCCCTCACCCGCCACCTCCGCGTTCGTCCAACGCGAACTCGGCACCACCGGCGGCGCCCACGACACCAACGCCGAATGCGCCAGCTTCGCCTACGGCCTCGTCATCGCCGCCGGACTCATCGCGATCGACCCCCGCCCCATCCTCCTCATCGGAACCGACACCCACTCACTCGTCGTCAACCCCGAGGACCGCGACCTGTCCGTCCTCATCGGCGACGGCGCCGGAGCCGTCGTCCTGGCCCCCCACGACCGCAGCTGGCTCCGCGGCTGGGACATGGGATGCGACGGCACCAAAACCGACAGCCTCAAAATCCCCGCCGGCGGCAGCCGCCTGCCCACCAGCGAAACCACACTCCGCAACAAACTCCACTACGCACAGATCAAAGGCAACGAAATCTACCTCAACGCCGTCCGCTTCACCGTCGGCTCACTCAAACGCACACTCAACACCACCGGCCTCCAACCCACCGACATCGACCACCTCCTGCCCCACCAGGCCAACATGCGCATCATCGACTCCATCCTCGAACACAGCCACATACCCCCCGAACGCCTCATCACCAACATCGAAAACTACGGCAACACCGGAGCCGCCTCCATGCCCATCGCCCTCGCCGAAGCCCTCGACGCCGGACACATCAAACCCGGCGACCGCATCATGCTCGCCGCGTTCGGCGCCGGCATGGTATGGCTCACCGCCCTCATCGAATGGAACGCCGGCCAACCCCTCAAGCAGACCCCATGACCACCCCCAACCCCCACCCCAACCACAACCCCAACACCGACCGGACCACCAACCCCCACCCCAACACCGGCCACACCACCAGCACCAGCACCAGTCACAGCCCCCACCCCGGCACCGGCACCGGCCACACCACCGGCCCCACCACCGGCGCGGCCACCGGCACCCGCACCGTCTCCGCACCACGACCCGACAAACCCGTCGCCCTCGTCACCGGCGCATCCGGAGGACTCGGCACCGCCCTCGCCACCGAACTCGACCGCATCGGCTGCCGCGTCGCCCTCCACTACCACCACAACCACCACGACGCCCTCCAAACCAGCGAACACCTCACCAACGACAACCTCATCGTCCAAGCCGACATCACCGACCACGACTCCGTCACCAACCTCCACCACCACATCACCCAGGAACTCGGCGAGATCGACATCCTCATCAACAACGCCGCCATCCGCAAAGACGCCCTCCTCATCCACCAACCACCCGAAACCTGGACCCAGATCATCCAGACCAACCTCATCGGCACCTACCACATGACCCACACCGTCCTCCCCTCCATGCTCAAACGCCGATGGGGACGCATCATCAACATCGTCTCCCCCTCCGCCCTCATCGCCACCCCCGGCCAAACCGCCTACGCCACCTCCAAAGCCGCCATCATCGGACTCACCCGCACCCTCGCCACCGAAACCGGACGCCGCGGCGTCACCATCAACGCCCTCTCACCCGGCTTCATGGAAACCCGCATGACCGCCACCGCCACCCAAAAATTCCGCCACAACCTCACCACCAACCTCCCCATCCCCCGCCTCACCACCCCCCAAGAAACCGCACCCGCCATCCACATCTTCCTCGACAACGACTACATCACCGGCCAAACCCTCAACATCGACGGCGGCATCACCCTCACCTAACCCACCCACCCACA
>NZ_JBHYUG010000057.1:0-53147 GCF_042749375.1 Streptomyces sp. NPDC059477
GGGCCATGGGTGCCGCCCTGTGCCACTTCGTTACCGGGGCGGGGACCACCGCCGCCCCGGGAACACGGAGGCTACGGGAACGTCAGCTTCCAGCTGTTGATGTAGCCGGTGTCCTGGGACGCCACGTCCTGGACGCGGAGTTGCCAGGTGCCGTTGGCGACTTCCGCCGAGGCGTTGACCGTGTAGGTCTCCTGGACGTTGTCCGCCGAGTCGGAGCTGCTGGAGTTCTTCAGGCGGTACAGGGTGCCGTCGGGGGCCACCAGGTCGATCACCAGGTCGCCGCGCCAGGTGTGGACGATGTCCACCTCGACCGCGAGCGCCGCCGGGGCGTTGCCGGTGCGGCCGGTGACGGTGATCGGGGAGTTGACGGCCGCGGCGTTGTCCGGGATGGCCACATCGGTGGTGGACTCGAAGGACGTGCCGCCGCCGGGCGGGTTGCCGGAGCGGGTGCCGACCGCGACGGCCGCCCACGCGTCCTGCACCGCCTTGTACTCGGCGGAGGTGGCGCCGTACAGCTCACCGGCCACCGCGAGCGTGCCGGTGCGGGCCGCCGCGTAGTTGGTCGTGGTGGTGAACTTGGTGGTCAGCGCCTTGAACCAGATCTGCTCCGCCTTCGCCCGGCCGATGCCGGTCACCGGCAGGCCGTCCGAGGTCGGCGAGTTGTAGCTGACACCGTTGATCACCTTGGTGCCGCTGCCCTCGCTGAGCAGGTAGAAGAAGTGGTTCGCGGGGCCCGAGGAGTAGTGCACGTCGATCGAGCCGATGCCGGAGTACCAGCTGTCCTTGGACGCGCCGTCCTTGCTCGGCTGGTCCATGTAGCGCAGCGGCGTGCCGTTGCCGTTGATGTCGATCTTCTCGCCGATGAGGTAGTCGCCCACGTCGGAGGAGTTGTTGGCGTAGAACTCGACGGTCGTGCCGAGGATGTCCGAGGTCGCCTCGTTCAGGCCGCCGGACTCGCCGCTGTAGATCAGGCCCGCGGTCGCGGCGGTGAGGCCGTGGGTCATCTCGTGGCCGGCCACGTCGATCGAGGTGAGCGGCTTGGCGTTGCCCGCGCCGTCCCCGTACGTCATGCAGAAGCAGCTGTCCGACCAGAACGCGTTGATGTAGTTGTTGCCGTAGTGGACCCGCGAGTAGGCGCCGACGCCGTCACCGCGGATGCCGTTGCGGCCGTGCACGTTCTTGTAGTAGTCCCAGGTCAGCGCGGCGCCGTAGTGCGCGTCGGCACCGGCCGTCTCCAGGTTGGCGGCGGTGCCGTTGCCCCAGACGTCGTCCGCCCCGGAGAACAGCGTGCCGGTGCCGGAGGTGGCCCGGTTGAGGTTGTACGTACGGTGGTTGCCGCGCGCCCCGTCGGTGAGGTTGTACGTCGTCCCGGACTGCGTGCTGGTCAGCGGGACCGTGCCGCTGTACTGGGTGTTGCCCGTGCCGTTGCGCACCGCCTGCCACTCGAACAGCTGCTCGCCGGTGCTCGCGTCCGTGACGACGTGCAGCTCCTGCGGGGTGCCGTCCTCCTGGAGGCCGCCGACGACCGTCTCGTACGCGAGCGTCGGGGTGCCCTCGGCCGCCCAGATCACCTTGCGCGGCGCGGTCTCGATGGCCGGGTTCTCCGCGTTCCCGGCGCGGGCCTCGGCGAGCGCCTGGCTCTCCGCCTTCGCGCCGGCGAGGGTCGGCGTCAGCGACGACACCTCGATCTTCGCGCGGGTGGCCTTGACCGTGCTCTCGGTCGTGCCGTCCTTCGCCGTGGAGACGACCAGGTCACCGCCGAGCACGGGCAGCCCGCCGTACGTCCGCTCGTAGCGGGTGTGCACGGTGCCGTCCTGGTCCTTGACCACATCCCGGACGACCAGCTTCTCCTTGGCGCCGAGGCCGAGTTCGGCCGCGGTGGCGGTCTTCCCGGCGTCGGCCTCGCGGATCAGCGCGGTGCGCTGGGCGGGGGTGAGGTCGGCGGGCAGGGCGCCGGGGTCCGCCGCGCCGATCGGCGCCGCGGGGGCCTGGCCGGGGGCGGCGGTCGCTCCGCCGACCTGCACGGCGGCGGCCAGGAAGGCGGCGACGCCGACCAGGGCGACGGTGGCGACCCGGCGACGGCGGGGGGTGTGGGGGGCGGGTCTGTGGGAGGAAGTACTGCTCAACACTGACTCCTTCTGCGTGGCCACGGGTCGCGCGGCCGGGGAGACCGGGCGGCCGAGGGGTCGTCCGGGCAGAACGGGACACCAGATGCGTACGGCCCGTAGAACTCGCGGCGAGGTACGTGGGGTTGCCGTGAGGGGCCTTGGGAAGGGTGGCACTGAAGGCCACCTATTGTCAGGAGCGCGTCAATAGGTTGGCCGGAACTCGTCCGTTGTCCAGGAGTTCACGTCCGCTATACGGAGGCGAGCGCGGCGGATCATCCACAGGTGCCGATGCCGGCGGGGAATCAAGGGCTGTTCATGAGCTAATCATGGGCAGGTCAAGTGGGGACGCGGGCGGGTCAAGGACGCGTCCCCGCCGGGTCCTCCCGTGTCTCCCCGTGCCACGTGTGCCACAGCCTCGCGTACGCGCCGCCCGCCGCCACCAGTTCGTCGTGCGTGCCCAGTTCACTGAGCCGGCCGTCCTTTATCACCGCCACCCGGTCCGCGTCGTGCGCGGTGTGCAGCCGGTGCGCGATCGCGATGACCGTACGTCCCTTCAGCACGGCCGCCAGCGCCCGCTCCGTGTGCCGGGCCGTCGTCGGGTCCAGCAGCGCCGTCGCCTCGTCCAGGATCAGGGTGTGCGGATCGGCCAGCACCACCCGGGCCAGGGCCAGTTGCTGGGCGCGCGAACCGTCCGTGGGGTGACCGGCCCCGCCGAGCCGGGTGTCCAGGCCCTCCGGCAGCGCCCGCGCCCACTCCCGCGCGCCGACCGCCGCCAGCGCCGCCCACACCTGCTCGTCCGTCGCCCCGGGCTCGGCGATCAGCAGATTGTCGCGGACCGTACCGAGGAACACATGGTGCTCCTGCGTGACCAGCACCACCTGACGCCGCAACTGCTCCGGATCCAGCGCCGCGACCGGCACCCCGCCCACCGTCACCGTGCCCGCGCTCGGCGCGTCCACGCCCGCCAGCAGCCGGCTCAGCGTCGTCTTGCCCGCCCCCGACCGCCCCACCACCGCCAGCCGCTCACCCGGCCGGACCGTCAGATCCACCCCGCGCAGCACCTCGCCGCCCCGGTCGTACGCGTACCGCGCGCCCCGTACGTCGATCCGGTCGTCCGCCGGGACGGGCGCGTCCGCCGCCGCGGCGGCCCTCGGGGCCTGCGCCAGCCCCTCCACCCGGGCGAACGACGCCCCGCTGCTCTGGAGTTGTTCCACCCGCACCAGGATCTCGTCCAGCGGGCCGGACAACTGCTGGAGATACAGCGCCGCCGTCACCACCGCGCCCAGACTCATCGAGCCGTTCATGTGCAGCGCCCCGCCGATCAGCAGCACCCCGGCCACCGGCAGGATGTACGACACCTCGACGGCCGGGAAGAACACCGTGCGCAGATACAGCGTGTGGAAGCGGGCCCGGCGCGAGGTCTCCAGCCGCTCCCGGCTCGCGGCGATCCGCTCCCGGCCCAGCCCGAACGCCTCGATCGTGCGGGCGCCCGCCGCCGTCGCCGCGACCGCCTCCGCGACCTGGGAGGTGGCCGCGCCCTCGGCGAGATAGCCGTCCCGCGCCCTGCGCAGATACCAGCGCAGCACCAGGTGGATCGGCAGCAGGCAGAACACGCCCAGGACGCCGAAGAGGGGGTTCAGGGTGAACACCGCGATCAGCAGGAACGCCGCCTGGATGCCGCTGACGAAGAGTTCCGGGGCGGCGTCGCGCAGGGTGGTGCCGACGGCCGCCACGTCCGCCGTGCCGCGGGCCGTCAGATCGCCGGTGCCGGCGCGTTCCACGGTCGACGCGGGGAGGGTGAGGACGCGGTCCACGAAACGTTCGCGGATCCGGGCGAGGGTGCGTTCGCCGAAGCGGTGAGCCGCGTAGCGGGCCCAGCGGGAGAGGAGGAGCTGGGCCAGGGCGGCCATGAGGATGCCCAGGGCGAGGCGGTCGATCGTGCCCACGTCGGCGCCGTCGCGGACCTCGTCGATGATGCGGCCCAGCAGCCAGGGGCCCGCGAGGCCCGCGAGGGCGGCGGCGGAGTTGAGGGCGATGACTGTGGTGAAGAGGGGGGTGTCCGCCGTGACCAGGGTCTTCGCCGCGCGGCGGACCGCCTTGGGGGTGGCGATGGGGAGGTGGTGGGGTGGGGTGGTGGGGGCGGTGCCGGTGCCGGTGCGTTGTGGCTGGTCGCGCAGTTCCCCGCGCCCCTGACGGGGTTGCCGCTCGCGTCCGTTGGAGGGTTGCTGCCCGTCTCCGTGCCCCTGGGGCGGCTGGTGCGCGGTCACTGGGGAAGGTCCTCCATGTCCCGGGCCACCAGGGCGCGGTAGGTCGGCTCGGTCTTCAGGAGGTGGTGGTGCGGGCCGGTGGCCGTCGCCTTGCCGTCGACCACGTGGATCACCGTGTCCGCCTGGTCCAGGACCAGCGGGGACGTCGTCGTCACCACCGTCGTACGGCCCGCCCGGGCCGCCCGCAGGCGCTCGGCGATCGTCGCCTCCGTGTGGGCGTCCAGGGCCGATGTCGGCTCGATCGCGAGCAGGATCTCCGGGTCGGCGAGCAGGGCCCGTACGAGCCGGACGCGCTGGCGCTGGCCGCCGGAGAGGTTGCGGCCCTGGGCGTCGATCGGGGAGTCCACGCCGTCGGGCAGGCCCTGGACTATGTCCTGCGCGGCGGCCGTGCGTACGGCGTCCGCCAGGGCGGTGTCCGAGCGGTCCCGGGCGTTCACCACCTCGCGCAGCGGGCCCGCGAACAGGTCGGCCTCATGGTCGGCGAGCAGGATACGGGCGCGGACCTGGGCCAGCGGGACGCGGTCCAGCCGGACCCCGCCCCAGGTCGCCGCCGACGGCGTGTAACGGGCGAGGCGTTCGAGGATCTCCGTGGCGTCGGCCGGGTGCGCGGCGGCCAGTGCCGTGAGCCGGCCGGGCAGCACCCGCACGCCCGACCCGGGGTCGTGCAGCGCCGACGGCTCGGCGGGGGCGTCCGCGTCGCCCGTGTCGGCGGCGGGCTCCAGCCGCAGGAACCGTACGACCCGCCCGGCGGCGACCAGGCCCCGGCTGATCAGATAGCCGCACTCCACCAGGAACGCCATCGGGATCACCAGCACCGCGACATAGCCGTACACCGCCGCCAGTTCCCCCACCGTGAGCTGGCCCTGTGCGGCGAGCCGGGCCGCCAGCCAGCTCACCACCGCCAGGAACACGACAGGCAGTCCGAGGCCGAGCGCCTGCAACCAGCTGGTGACCGCGCCCACCCGGTAGCCCTGCGCCCGCAGCCGCCCCGAGTCGGCGCGGAACGCGTCCGCGAACAGGCCCTTGCCGCCCAGCCCGTTGAGCACCCGCAGCCCGCCCGCCAGATCGCCGATCCGGGCCGTCAGCAGGCCCTGCACCTCGCGGTACTCCGCCTCCCGCCCCTGGAGCCGGCGCATCGGCGGCCCGACCAGCAGCACCAGCACCGGCAGCCCGAGCAGGATCACGGCCGCGAGCTGCCCCGAGACCGACAGCAGCGCGGCGGCGACCACCGCATACGCGATGACCGAGCCGACACCGGGTCCGATGACCGTCAGCGCGCCGGCGATCGTCTGTACGTCACCGACGCCGATCGTGGTCACCTCACCGGCCCCGGTCTGCGGGCCCAGCCGGGCGCCCAGGCGCACCGAGTGATCCACGACCACCTTGACCGTACGGAAGTTGGCGTCCATCCGGACCCGGGTCATCGTGCGGTGCCGCATGATGCTCAGCCACGCGTTCACCACGCCGACCCCGACCAGCGCCGCGCACCAGAACGCCAGCACCGGGTAGTCGCCCTTCGTGAGACCTTGGTCCACCGCCCGCGCCATCAGGAACGGCGTCGCCGCGAGCAGCACCATCCAGACACTGGCGAGCAGCGCCCCGGCCACCGACCGGCCCGCCTGGCTGCGGACCAGCCACCACAGATACCGGGCGGGCCCGCGCCGGTCGGGGGTGCCGGGGTCGCCGTACGTGTCGATCATGTGTGCCCCGCTCGGGTGGTGGTCGGGTGGGGAGTGGCTGCGTGGTGCCTGCCGGGCGGGCCGGGGTCGCCGTACGCGTCGATCGTGTTCCCCCGTCCCCTCACGCGTCCACGGCCGACGCGAGGCCGAAGAGCAGTGCCCCGGTGGCGGCGAACGCGGGTCCGGCCGGGCGGGGCCAGGACGACAGGCGCCGGGTGCCGATCTGGTCGAGGGCGACCCCGGCGGCGGCGGGCCACAGGACGCCGAAGGCGGTGTCGAGGAGGTCGAAGCCGCCCGTGTCGGCAAGGCCGAGGCAGGCCGTGGCGAGGAGGGCGACGGCGGCTCCGGCGACCGCGCTCGCCGCCGCGAGGGGGAAGCGCGGGGCGAAGGGATTCCAGCTCCCGTGCCCGGGATCCCGCCGCCGGGCCCGGAGGGCGATCACGACGGCGGTGATCTGCGCCAGACAGGCGGTCACCCCCCACAGGGCGGCGGGGACCAGCACCACGGGCCCGTCGGAGTCCATCGGGGTGATTCCTCTCTCACGTCCTACGCCTCACGCCTCGGCCTCCGCTTCACGTCTCAGCCGCGCCTCGGCGTCACGCCCGGTGCGTCAGCCTCACGTCTCACGCCAGGCTCTCGCGCCACGCCCGGTGCAGCTCCGCGAACCGGCCCGTCCCGGCGATCAGGTCCGCCGGGGTGCCGTCCTCCACCACCCTGCCGTGCTCCATCACCAGCACCCGGTCGGCGATCTCGACCGTGGACAGCCGGTGCGCGATCACCACCGCCGTACGGCCCTTGAGGACCGTGGCCATCGCCCGCTGCACGGCCCGCTCGCCCGGCACGTCCAGCGAACTCGTCGCCTCGTCGAGGATCAGCACCGCCGGATCGGCGAGCAACGCGCGCGCGAACGCGACGAGCTGGCGCTGCCCGGCCGAGATCCGGCCGCCGCGCTTGCGGACGTCGGTGTCGTAGCCGTCGGGCAGGGCGCTGATGAAATCGTGCGCGCCGATCGCCTTCGCCGCGCGCTCGATGTCCTCGCGGGAGGCGTCCGGGCGGCCGATCGCGATGTTCTCGGCGACCGTGCCGGAGAACAGGAACGCCTCCTGCGTCACCATCACCACCCCGCGCCGCAGTTCGGGTATGCCGAGGTCGCGCAGATCCACGCCGTCCAGCAGCACCCGGCCGTCGGTCGGGTCGTAGAACCGGGCCAGCAGCTTCGCCAGCGTGGACTTCCCGGCGCCGGTGGTGCCGACGACCGCGACGGTCTGCCCCGCCGGGAGGGTGAGGGAGAACCGGGGCAGCACCTCACCGCCCGTGCGGTACGCGAACCGGACACCGTCGAAGACCACCTCACGGCCGGGCCGCCCGGCCGACGCGAGCGGCGGCAGCGCACGCGGCTGCTCCGGCTCCGGCACCGACGGGGTCTGCGCCAGCAGTCCGGCGATCTTCTCCAGCGACGCCGCCGCCGACTGGTAGGAGTTGAGGAACATCGCCAGCCGGTCGATCGGGTCGTACAGCCGCCGCAGATACAGCACCGCCGCCGCCAGCACACCCAGCGCCAGCGTCCCGTCCGCCACCTGGTACGCGCCCCACAGCACGATCCCCGCGACCGCCGTGTTGGCCGTCAGCCGGGAGCCGACCACATAGCGGGCCATCTCCAGCAGCGCGTCCCCGTTGGTGCGCTCGTGGCGCCGGTTCAGGACCCGGAAGTCGGCCTCGTTCGCCGCCTCCCGGCGGAACGCGCGCACCGGGCGGATGCCGTTCATCGTCTCCACGAACTTCACGATCACCGCCGCGATGGCCGTCGACCGCACCCGGTAGATCCGTCCCGCCCGCCGCTGGTACATCCGCACCAGCCCGTACAGCGGCACGAACGACGCCACCGCCAGCGCGCCGAGCCCCACATCCAGCCAGAGCAGCATCGCCGAGATGTACACGAACGACAGGACCACCGTGATCAGTTCTTGCAGGCCCTCGTCCAGCAGCTCGCGCAGCGACTCCACGTCCGTGGTGGACCGGGAGATCAGCCGCCCCGAGGTGTACCGCTCGTGGAAGTCGACACTCAGCGCCTGCGCGTGCCGGAAGATCCGGCCCCGCAGGTCCAGCAGCACATTCTGGTTGACATGCGCGGCGGACGTGATGAACGCCGACTGGAGCAGCCCGGACGCCAGCGCGCACAGCAGATAGCCGACGCCCACCGCGATCAGCGGCCCCTTGTCACCGTCCTCGCGCAGCGCCGGTACGGCACGGTCGATGGCGTACGCCACCAGCAGCGGGCCCGCCTGCACCGCCGCCTGCCCGAGCAGCAGCACTACGGCGGTCAGCGCCACCCGGGCCTTCAGCGGGGCCAGCAGCGACCGCAGCAGGCGGCCGGTGGCACCCGGCGGGGAGGGCAGGACGTCCTGGTCGAAGGCGTCGTCGGGGTCCGGGGGACGGGGGAGGTCGGGTTCGTCGTCGGTGACGGCGCTGGTCGTCGTCGGCGCGGTCATCGCTCGCCGTCCTTTCCGAAGTCCGTTGCCGGGCTGTCTCCCGCAGGCGGATCCGCGTCCACCCCCGACATCAGATGGGCGTACTCCGCATTGCCGCGCAGCAGTTCCTGATGGGTGCCGACCGCGGTGATCCGGCCGCCGGACAGCAGGGCCACCCGGTCGGCGAGCAGCACGGTGGACGGGCGGTGGGCCACGATCAGGGCGGTGGTGTCGGCGAGCACCTGCCGCAGCGCGGCCTCCACGGCGGCCTCGGTGTGCACGTCCAGCGCGGACAGCGGGTCGTCCAGGACCAGGAAACGCGGGCGCCCCACCACGGCCCGCGCGAGTGCCAGCCGCTGCCGCTGTCCGCCGGACAGGCTCAGGCCCTGCTCACCGACCTGGGTGTCGGTGCCCTGCGGGAGGGCGTGGGCGAAGTCGGCCTGGGCGACGGCCAGCGCGCGGTTCAGCTCGGCGTCACCGGCGTCCCCGCCCGCGCCCATGAGGACGTTCTCGCCGACGCTGGCCGAGAACAGGGTGGGTTCCTCGAAGGCGACGGCCACCGCCGCGCGGAGTTCCTCGCGGGGCATCGCCGTGATGTCCACGCCGTCGAGGGTGATCCGGCCGTCGGTGATCTCGTGCAGCCGGGGGACGAGCGCCGTGAGGGTGGTCTTTCCGCTGCCGGTCGCGCCCACCAGGGCCATGGACTCGCCGGGCCGTATTCGCAGGTCTATGCCGCTCAGCACGGGCGGGGCGTCGGGCGCCGCGTCGGGGTAACGAAAGGTGACGTCGTGGAACACCAGGCCCGGCAGGACCCCGGCCGCCCCCTCCGGGGCGTACTCGGCGGTACCGCTCGGGTTGACCCCGGCCGCCCCCTCCGGGGCGAGCTTGACGGCGTCACTGGGGTCGATCCCGGCTGTCCTCTTCGGGGCGACCTCGGCCGCGTTGCTCGCGGCGACCCCGGCCGCCTCCTCCGGGTCGACCTCGGCCGCACCCCCCAGGGCGCACTCGGCGCCACCGCTCGGCTCGACCCCGGCCGCCCCCTCCAGGGCGCCCCCCGCCGCCTCCCGCAGCGCGCCCCCGGCCGCGTCCCCCGCCGCGACAAGGCGTACCCCTTCCACAGACTCCCTCGGCGCAACAACACGCCCCCCTTCCCCGGCCTCCCCCGGCCTGACAAGGCCCACGCCCTCCGCCGACTCCCCCGAAGTGACAAGGCCCACCCCCTTCACCGCCCCCCTCGGCGTGACAAGGCCCACCCCCTCCACCGCCCCCCTCGGAGAGACCGGCCGCACCCCCGTCCCCGACTCCTCCTCCGCGTCCATCACCTCGAAATACCGGTCCGTCGCCGTCGCCGCCTCCTGGCTCATCGCCAGCAGGAAGCCGATCGAGTCGACCGGCCAGCGCAGCGCGAGGGCCGTCGACAGGAACGCCACCAGCGTGCCCGCCGACAGCACACCGTCCGCGACCTGGACGACCCCCACCACCAGCGCCGACCCGATGGCGATCTCCGGCAGGACGATGATGACGCCCCAGATCGCCGCCAGCAGCCGCGCCTTGCGCAACTCCGTGCCGCGCAGCTTCCGCGACAGATCCCGGAACGCCCGCGCCTGGCTGCGATGACGCCCGAAGCCCTTGATGATCCGGACGCCGAGCACACTCTCCTCGACGACCGTCGTCAGATCGCCGACCTGGTCCTGCGCGAGCCGCGCCACGCCCGCGTACCGCTTCTCGAAGACGACGCAGGTGACGATGACGGGGATCACCGGGCCCAGGATCACCAGCCCGAGCGTCCAGTCCTGGATCAGCATGATGATCACGCCGACCAGAATCGTCACCCCGTTGACCAGCAGAAACGTCAGCGGAAAGGCGAGGAACATCCGCAGCAGCATCAGATCCGTGGTGCCCCGCGACAGCAACTGCCCCGAGGGCCAGCGGTCGTGGAAGGCCACCGGCAGCCGCTGGAGATGCCCGTACAGCGCGGCCCGCATGTCCGCCTCGACCCGGGCCAGCGGCCGGGCCACCAGCCACCGCCGGACCCAGAACAGCACGGCCTCGGCGATCCCGAGCAGCAGCAGGAACAGCGCCCCGAGCCACACCCCGGCCGTGTCCCGGTCGGTGACGGGCCCGTCCACCAGCCACTTGAGTACGAGGGGGATCACCAGCCCCGTGCAGGAGGCGATGATCGCGACGAACGCGGCCGTGAACAACCGCGCCCGTACCGGCCGTACATACGGCCACAGCCGCAGCAGGCTGCGTACGGCTGACCGGCCCTGCGGCTCGTTGGTGTGTGCATGCTTCGTCGACATCAGGAGTGAGCCTACGGATTGCCACTGACACTGCCCAGTGGGTTTCGCCCGGGGCAGACTCGGTCTTAAGTCCTACGACCTGCGGATATGACGCTTCTCACGGCCTCGCGGGCCGGGGTCGTACCGCCGCATCAACCGATCGGTGGATGCCAGGTCGAGCGGGTCGTCCGATGTGCCGCCCCCGCCCCCGGCGCGACGCTGGGGCCATGCCCGTCATCGAAGTCAGCGAACTGCGCAAGTCCTACGGCGGCCGGCCCGTGGTCGACGGAGTCTCCTTCACCGTCGAGGAGGGCGAGATCTTCGGCATCCTCGGCCCCAACGGCGCCGGCAAGACCACCACCGTCGAATGCGTCGAGGGCCTGCGCATCCCCGACTCCGGCCGGGTCCGGGTCGCCGGGCTCGACCCCGTCACCGACCACGAGCAGGTCGCCCGCGTCCTCGGCGCCCAGCTCCAGCAGAGCCGCCTCCAGGCCAAGCTCACCGTCCGCGAGGCGCTGGAGCTGTACACGTCCTTCTATCCGCACCCCGCCGACTGGCGCCCGCTGGTCGAACGGCTCGGCCTCACCGACCGGCTCCCGATCGCCTTCGGCAAGCTCAGCGGCGGCCAGCAGCAGCGGCTGTTCATCGCGCTCGCGCTGATCGGCGACCCGCGGTTCGTCGTCCTGGACGAGCTGACCACCGGCCTGGACCCGCGCGCCCGCCGCGACACCTGGCAGCTCATCGAGGACATCCGCGACCGGGGCGTCACCGTGCTGCTGGTCACCCACTTCATGGAGGAGGCCCAGCGGCTGTGCGACCGGATCGCGGTGATCGACCGGGGCCGGATCGCCGCCCTGGACACTCCCGAGGGCCTGATCCGCCGCTCGGCGGGCCGTACGGTCATCAGCTTCACCCCGTCCGCGCCGCTGGACCGGGACGCGCTGCACGCGCTGCCCGCGCTGGCCCTGGCCGAGGAGCGGGACGGCCGGCTCACCCTCACCGGCACCGACGCGACCGTGGACGCCGTGCTCACCCTGCTCGCCCGCCGCCGGATCACCGCCCACCAACTGCGCGTCAGCGACGCCACGCTCGACGACGCGTTCCTGGACCTCACGGAGACCTCATGAACACCGCCGTCCTGCGCACCGAGGTCCGGCTGTTCGCCCGCGAACCCGGCTCGCTCTTCTGGATCCTGGTCTTCCCGCCGCTGCTGCTGGCCATCGTGGGTTCCATCCCGTCGTACCGCGAGCCACAGGAGACGCTGGACGGCCTGCGGCTCGTGGACATCTACGTGGGCATCGCCGTGCTGCTCGGGATGATCGTCGCCGGGACCCAGGCGATGCCCGCCGCGCTGACCGCCTACCGGGAACAGGGCGTGCTGCGCCGGATGTCCACCACCCCGGTCCGGCCGACCGCGCTGCTGGCCGCGCACACCCTGGTGCACGGCCTGGCCGGCGTGCTCGCCGCCCTGGTCCCGCTGCTGATCGGACGGCTCGTGTTCGACGTGGCACTGCCCCGGCAGCCGTACGGCTACGCGCTCGCGCTGCTGTGCGGAGTGCTGGTCTCGCTCGCCATGGGCGCCCTGATCTCGGCGCTCGCCCCGAATGTGCGGATCGCCACCGCGATCGGTACGGCGGTGCTGTTCCCGATGATGTTCTGCGCGGGCGTGTGGCTGCCGGTGCAGGCCATGCCGGACCTGCTGGCGGACATCGTGCGCTGCACCCCGTTCGGGGCCGCCGCCGAGGCACTGCGCGAGGCCGCGGCCGGCGACTGGCCCAGCTGGGTCCACCTCGGCGTGCTGGCCGGCTGGGCGGTGCTGCTGTCGGCGGCGGCCGTCCGCTGGTTCCGGTGGGAGTAGGGCGGCCAGAGATGCACACCGGACCGGCCCGACGCGTGGACCGGACCTCCGCCGGGAGCAGGCGGCCCGACGTGCAGACTGGACCGATGAGCCAGTCCGAGCAGGAGACCGACCGCAGATGGCGGCAGTTCCGCAGATGGGGGCCGTACGGACTGCTGGCCGTCGGCACGCTCCTGTCGGCGGCCACCGCCCCGGAGCTGATGCCCGGCCGGTCCGAGCGGTGGACGGCCGCCGCCCTGGTGCTCACCGCCGTCGTGCTCCAGGAGTCCTTCGACCGGGCCCGGCTGCGCGCGGAGCGGGCCGGGCGGCCGATCGTCCCGTCCCCGCTCGGCGCGGCCTTCTTCCTGGTCCGCTGGGTCGTCATCGCCGCCCTGATCTATCTGAACCCCTGCTTCGGGTTCGCCGCGGCGGCCGGCTTCTTCGACGTGGGCGAGCTGATCAGGGGCCACCGCGCCCAGTGGTGGGGCGTGTTCCTCACCGGCGTCGCCATCTCCGTCTCCCAGGCCGGCGGGCTGCCCCTGCGCGACCTCAGCCACGCCGTGGTGCTCGCCGGACTGGTCACCGCCAACACCGCGCTGTACCTGGTGATCGCCCACTTCTCCGCCAAGGACGAGGAACGCGCCCGGGAACGCGTCGCCACCATCGCCGAACTGGAACGCACCAACACCGCCCTCCACAGGGCCCTGGACGAGAACAGGGCGCTGCACGCCCAGCTGCTGGTGCAGGCCCGGGAGGCCGGGGTCGCCGACGAGCGGCGCCGGCTCGCCGCCGAGATCCACGACACCATCGCCCAGGGCCTGACCGGCATCATCGCCCAGCTCCAGGTCGTCGCGGGCACCCCCGACCCGGAGCTCGCCCGGGTCCATCTGGAGCGCGCCGCCGACCTGGCCCGGCACAGCCTCGGCGAGGCCCGCCGCTCGGTGCACAACCTCGCCCCGGTGGCGCTGGACAGCGACGGACTGCCCGAGGCGCTGAAGAAGACGGTCACCGACTGGGGCGACCGCACCGGGGTGCGGGCCGGTTTCACCCTCACCGGCACCGCCGAGCAACTGCACGACGAGCTGTCCGCGACCCTGCTGCGGATCGCCCAGGAGGCGCTGTCCAACGCCGCCCGGCACGCGTCGGCCACCCGCGTCGGCGTCACGCTGTCCTTCATGGGCGACGAGGTGGTCCTCGACATCCGCGACGACGGCCGCGGCTTCGACCCGGCCGCGCTGCCCGCCCGCACCCGCACCGGTGGCTTCGGCCTCGACGGCATGCGCGCCCGCGCCGCCCGCATGGCCGGCTCCCTCGCCGTGGAGTCCGAGCCGGGCGGCGGCACGGCCCTGTCGGCTCGCGTACCGTTGGTCCGCCATGAGTAGCCGCGATGACGCCCCCGAGATCACGCTCCTCGTCGTGGACGACCATCCCGTCGTACGGGACGGGCTGCGCGGCATGTTCGACTCCGCCCCCGGCTTCACCGTCCTCGGCGAGGCCGCCGACGGGGTGGAGGCGGTCGCGCGGGCCCTCGCCCTCGACCCGGACGTGATCCTCATGGACCTGCGGATGCCGGGCGGCGGGGGCGTCGCCGCCATCGCCGAGCTGACCCGGCGCGGCGCCCGCGCCAAGGTCCTGGTCCTCACGACGTACGACACCGACTCCGACACCCTGCCCGCGATCGAGGCGGGCGCCACCGGCTACCTCCTCAAGGACGCGCCCCGCGACGAGCTGTTCACCGCCGTCCGCGCCGCCGCCCAGGGCCGTACGGTGCTGTCCCCGGCCGTCGCCTCCCGGCTGGTCTCGGCCGTGCGCACCCCCGGGGCAGGGGGCAGCGAGCCGCTGTCCGCCCGGGAGCGCGAGGTGCTCGCCCTGGTCGCCAGGGGCACCCCCAACCGCGAGATCGCCCGCACGCTCTTCATCAGCGAGGCCACGGTCAAGACCCACCTCACCCACCTCTACGCCAAGCTGGGCGTCAAGGACCGCGCGGCGGCGGTGGCGGTCGCCTACGACCGGGGCATCCTCGGCTGACGCGGGCCCACGTCACACCCCCCGCCCCAGATCACACCTCCCGCCCCACGTCACACCCCCCGCCGCACCCCTGCTTCACTCCGCCACCCGCAGCAACAGCACCGCCCGCCCCGGCACGGTCACCGCCACCCCCGCCGGAAGCACCACCCCGGGCCCCGCGCCCCGCCCCTCCTCCTCGGACGTGTCGACGACCACCTCGTACGCCTGCGCCCAAGGCGCCCCCGGCAGCACGAACTCCACCGGCTCCGCCCCGGCGTGCAGCACGGCGAGGAAGCTGTCGTCGACGATCGGCGCCCCGTTCTCGTCCCGGCCCGGTATGTCCCGCCCGGACAGATACATGCCGAGGGTCGCGGCGGGCGCGTACCAGTCGCCCTCGGTCATCTCCATGCCCCGCGCGGTGAACCAGGCCAGATCCCGCAGCCCGTCCGCCGAGTGCGCCCGCCCGGAGAAGAACGCCCGGCGGCGCAGCACCGGATGCCGGTGGCGCAGCGCGATCAGCCGCGCGGTCAGCGCGCACAGCTCCCGCCAGCCCGGCTCCGCCAGGAGCCCCCAGTCCAGCCAGCCGACCGCGTTGTCCTGGCAGTAGGCGTTGTTGTTGCCGCCCTGGGTGCGCCCCATCTCGTCGCCCGCGACCAGCATCGGCACGCCCGTCGACAGCAGCAGGGTGGTCAGCAGATTGCGCAGCTGGCGGCGCCGGAGCGCGCCCACCTCCGCATCGTCGCTCTCGCCCTCGGCGCCGCAGTTGAAGGACCGGTTGTCGTCGGTGCCGTCCCGGCCGTCCTCGCCGTTGTCCTCGTTGTGCTTGCGCTGGTACGACACCAGGTCGCGCAGCGTGAAACCGTCGTGCGCGGTGACGAAGTTGACGGAGGCGTAGGGACGCCGCCCGCCCCACGCGTACAGATCGCTGGACCCGGACAGCCGGTAGCCCATCTCCCGGACGTCCGGCAGCGCGTGCCGCCAGAAGTCCCGGACGGTGTCGCGGTAGCGGTCGTTCCACTCGGTCCACAGCGGCGGGAAGGCACCCACCTGGTAGCCGCCGGAGCCCACGTCCCACGGTTCGGCGATCAGCTTCACCCGGCGCAGCACCGGGTCCTGGGCGATCACCGCGAGGAAGGGGGAGAGCATGTCGACGTCGTGCATCGAGCGGGCGAGCGCCGCCGCGAGGTCGAAACGGAAGCCGTCCACGCCCATCTCGGTGACCCAGTAGCGCAGCGAGTCCGTGATCAGCCGCAGGACGTGCGGCTGGACGACGTGCAGGGTGTTGCCGCAGCCGGTGTAGTCGGTGTAGCGCCGGGCGTCGCTCTGCAACCGGTAGTAGCCGCGGTTGTCGATGCCCTTCAGGGAGAGGGTGGGGCCCCGCTCGCCCCCCTCGGCCGTGTGGTTGTAGACCACGTCCAGGATCACCTCGATCCCGGCCGCGTGCAGCGCCCGTACCATCCGCTTGAACTCGCCGACCTGCTGTCCGGCGGTGCCGGTGGCCGCGTAGCCCGCGTGCGGCGCGAAATAGCCGATGGAGTTGTAGCCCCAGTAGTTCCTCAGGCCCCGGCGCAGCAGATGGTCCTCGTGCGCGAACTGATGCACCGGCAGCAGCTCCACCGCCGTGACGCCCAGGTTCACCAGGTGTTCTATGGCGGCGGGGTGGGCGAGCCCGGCGTACGTCCCGCGCAGTTCCCCGGGCACGCCGGGGTGCAGTTTGGTGAACCCGCGCACATGCAGTTCGTAGATCACCGAGTCCGCCCACGGCGTCTTCGGCCGCCGGTCGTCCGCCCAGTCGTCGTCATCGTGGACGACGACCCCCTTCGGGACGTACGGCGCCGAGTCCCGTTCGTCGCGGACGGTGTCGGCGGCCTGCTGCTGGGGCCAGTCCCGGACATGCCCGTACACCTCCGGCGGCAGCGCGAAGTCGCCGTCCACGGCGCGGGCGTACGGGTCCAGCAGCAGCTTCGCCGGGTTCCAGCGGGCGCCGGTCCAGGGGTCCCAGCGGCCGTGCACCCGGTAGCCGTAGCGCTGGCCGGGCAGCACGCCCGGCACGAAGCCGTGCCAGATCTCGTGGGTCAGTTCGGTCAGCCGGGCCCGGGTCTCCCGGTCCCGCTCGTCGAACAGACACAGCTCGACGGCCTCCGCCCCGCCCGCCCACAGCGCGAAGTTGGTGCCCGCCACCCCGTCCGCGCCGACCCGGAACCGGGCGCCCAGCGGCGTCGAGGCGCCCGGCCGCACCGGCACCTCCGGCGGCCGGGGCCGGACACCGGGTACGGCCGGCCGTTCCCGCGCGGTGGCGCACTGCTCCGCCACCGCCTCCTGCTCGGCTGCGCTGGACACCTGGGCGCCTCCCGCGGCTCATGGCACGACGCGGTCGGCCGGGGTCCCGGCGTCCCGACCGGGCCTGCCCGTCATGTCGTCCTCCCCCTGTTCTGCCCAGAGCGTGCCTCGCACTCACGTTTCCCGGGGCGGGCATGGTCGTTGTGCACTTTCGTGAACCACGCACACGGGCGCGCGCGGCGCGCGGGGGCCGTTCTGGCCGCCCTACTGACCTGGGCCGCACTGCTGGCGGCGGTGGCCGGCTGCACCGCGAGCGGTGTCGCGGTGGACGAGATGCTCGGCGGACCCCCCGCCCCCAAGGACGTCATCCGCATCACCCCCGACGACCACCAGAAGGACGTACGCCCCGGCTCCCCGCTCTTCGTCCGGGTGCCGGACGGCCGGCTGGAGTCGGTACGGGTCGTCAGATCCCAGGACGCGCAGGACAGCGAGGTCCCCGGCCGGTTCTCGGCCGACGGCCGGACCTGGACGGCCGAGGACCCCCGCCTCGCGCTGGCCGCGCGGTACACGGTCCACGCGGTGGCCTTGGACGAGGACGGCCGCCGCCTCTCCCGGCACACCGGCTTCACCACCCACGTCCCCGCCGAGCGGTTCCTCGCGTACGTCACCCCCGAGCACCGCGCCACCGTCGGCACCGGAATGATCGTCTCCCTGGACTTCAACCGCGAGATCACCCACCGCGCGGCCGTCGAACGGGCCGTGCGGATCACCGCGGACCCCCCGGTCGACATCCGCCCGCACTGGTTCGGCGCCGACCGTCTGGACTTCCGCCCCGAGCGCTACTGGACCCCCGGCACCCGTGTCACCGTCGACCTGCGGCTGCGCGACGTCGAGGGCGCGCCGGGCGTGTACGGGCTCCAGCACAAGACGGTCACCTTCACCGTCGGCCGCGGCCAGGTCTCCCTCGTGGACGCCGCCGCCCACACCATGCAGGTCCGCCGCGACGGCGAACTCCTCGCCACCGTGCCGGTCACCGCGGGCAGCGACAAGGCCCCCACGTACAACGGCAGGATGGTCGTCACCGAGATGTTCGAGGTGACCCGGATGAACGGCGCGAGCGTCGGTTTCAAGAAGGCCGACGGCAAGAGCGAGTACGACATCCCGGACGTGCCGCACGCCATGCGGCTGACCGAGTCCGGCACCTTCCTGCACGGCAACTACTGGAAGGACGAGTCGGTGTTCGGCACCAGCAACATCAGTCACGGCTGTATCGGGCTGCGCGATGTGCGGGGCGGCGGCGCGGACACCCCGGCGGGCTGGTTCTTCGACCGCAGCCTCGTGGGCGATGTGGTCGAGGTGGTCGGCAGCAAGGACCGCACGGTGGCCGCCGACAACGGGCTCGGCGGCTGGAACCTGGACTGGAAGCGGTGGACGGCGGGCAGCGCGGTGAAGTGAGCGGTTGGGGCAGCGGCCCCTGAAGTGGCCTGCCGGGCGGCCGGGGTTGGCGGGCCGCCCGGTCGCCGGGGTTGGGACCGAACGGTGACACGCGGGTCCGGTCGACCCTCCTGACCGGCCGGTTAACATGCGCCATGCGCGCGTGGGACGCGCCGGCCGCGGGCCCGGTGAAGGCCGGGGAGGGGAGAGGGAACGTGACAGCGGGACCGATATCGGGGGCGTCGGTTGGGACGCGCGGGACGCGCGCACGCCGTGGGCGCGGGCGGCTCGGTGCACTGTTCGCGGGGGCCGTCCTGCTGGCGGTGACCGCCTGCGGCGGCGGCTCGGAGCCGGGCCCGGGACCGGGCACCGACGAGGGCAAGGGCAGCGGCAAGGACTCCACGGCGGCACAGAGCAAGGAGTCGCAGGCGGTCGTCACCATCGCCCCGAAGGACGGCACCGAGTCGGTGGACACCAGCGGCGACCTCAAGGTCACCGCGGCGAAGGGCACACTCACCGAGGTCGTCGTCCAGGACGGCGACGGTACGAAGGTCGACGGGCAGATCTCCGCCGACGGCACCTCCTGGACACCGGCCCGGCATCTCGCCGCGTCCACCGCCTACCAGGTGCGCGCCACCGCCCAGGACCCCGAGGGCCGCACCGCCACCCAGGAGTCCGGCTTCACCACCCTGACCCCGAAGAACACCTTCCTCGGCACGTTCACCCCCGAGGACGGCTCGACCGTCGGGGTCGGGATGCCGTTCTCGATCCGCTTCGACCGGGGCATCACCAACCCGGCGGACGTCGAGAAGGCCATCGAGATCACCACCGAACCGGCCGTCGACGTCCAGGGCCACTGGTTCGGCGACGACCGCCTCGACTTCCGGCCCGAGACGTACTGGAAGGCCGGCACCGAGGTCACCGTCCGGCTCGGCCTCGACGGCGTCGAGGGCCGCCCCGGCGTCTACGGCGAGCAGGCGAAGACCGTCTCCTTCACCATCGGCCGCGACCAGGTCTCCGTGGTCGACGCCGAGAACCTCACCATGAAGGTCATGCGCGACGGCAAGGTCGTCAAGACCCTCCCCATCACCACCGGCGCCCCCGGCTACGAGACCTGGAACGGCAAGATGGTCATCAGCGAGAAGCTGAAGGAGACCCGGATGGACGGCGCCACGGTCGGCTACGAGGGCGAGTACGACATCCCGGACGTGCCCCACGCCATGCGCCTGAGCGACTCCGGCACCTTCCTCCACGGCAACTACTGGGCCGGCGACGCCTTCGGCAACCGCAACGCCAGCCACGGCTGCATCGGGCTGCGCGATGTCCAGGGCGCCTGGGACGCGACGGCACCGGGCGCCTGGTTCTTCGACAACTCCTTGCTCGGTGACGTGGTCGAGGTGAAGAACTCCGACGACGCCACGATCGCCCCCGACAACGGCCTCAACGGCTGGAACATGTCATGGGCGGACTGGACGGCGTAGCCCCCGCCCGGCCCGATGCCCGACCGGACCCCGACCCGGACCCGGTGTGACGGACCGCACCGGGGCCCGGACGTTAGGCGCCGTTAACCTGCTGCCATGACCGTCACTCTCGAAGTCGCCGAAGGCGTCGGCACGCTCCGGCTCGACCGTCCGCCGATGAACGCGCTGGATGTCGCCACCCAGGACCGGCTCAAGGAACTCGCCGAGGAGGTCACCGCCCGTGAGGACGTCCGCACGGTGGTGATCTACGGCGGTGAGAAGGTGTTCGCGGCCGGAGCGGACATCAAGGAGATGGAGAACATGGACCACACCGCGATGGTCCTGCGCTCCCGCGGCCTCCAGGACGCCTTCACGGCCATCGCCCGGATCCCCAAGCCGGTGGTGGCGGCCGTGACCGGGTACGCGCTGGGCGGCGGCTGCGAACTGGCTTTGTGCGCGGACTACCGGATCGCCGCCGACAACGCCAAGCTCGGCCAGCCGGAGATCCTGCTCGGCCTGATCCCCGGCGCGGGCGGCACCCAGCGCCTCGCCCGGCTGATCGGCCCGTCCAGGGCCAAGGACCTGATCTTCACCGGCCGTCAGGTCAGGGCCGCCGAGGCGCTCACCCTCGGCCTGGTGGACCGGGTGGTGCCCGCCGACGAGGTGTACGCGCAGGCGCACGCCTGGGCCGCGAAGCTCGCCAAGGGCCCGGCGCTGGCACTGCGCGCGGCGAAGGAGTCGGTGGACGCGGGTCTGGACAGCGGCATCGAGACCGGGCTCGCGGTGGAGCGCACCTGGTTCGCCGGGCTGTTCGCCACCGAGGACCGCGAGCGGGGCATGCGCAGCTTCGTCGCGGACGGCCCCGGCAAGGCGACGTTCCTCTGAACACACCCGGTGGGGCTGGTAATTGACGCGATGTCTGATTCCGGGTCCCTCGATGGGGCGGTTTGTGGCAGCCTTAAGGCAGCCTTAAGCCCGCCGCGTCGAGGGAGACCGTCTGTTGCCATCTTCCGAGCCGTCTCCGCAGGTCGGAGGGGCTGTCAACGGGTCCGAACTGCCGATGGCATATGCCGATCACCACTCCCGGAATGGTTGGTTCCGGGGGGCGTATTCCACCGGAACGGCCCCGCGCGGGCCACTTGGCGGCCATGATGGGTCCATGGCGGGGCTGGACGGCATCGAACAGCCGCGGGGACACGGCCGTGCGACCGCGGCGCGCTGGTCGCCCGCGGTCGAGGACGAACGGGCGCTCAAGGCGCTGGAGTTGTTCGGGAATCCCACGGAGGCGGAGGTCGCCCTCCCCTCCCGCCCCGAGTCCGCCGCCACCGCCCGCCGCCTCGCCCAGGTCGTCGCCCTGCGTGAATGGGGCTGCACCCCCAAGCTCACCGAGGACGCGGTCCTGCTGGTCTCCGAACTCGTCGGCAACGCCGTCCGGCACACCGGGGCCCGCGTCTTCGGACTGCGGATGCGCCGGCGCCGGGGCTGGATCCGGGTCGAGGTCCGCGACCCCTCACGCGGGCTGCCCTGTCTGATGCCGGTGCAGGAGCTGGACATCAGCGGCCGGGGCCTGTTCCTCGTCGACAAGCTCGCCGACCGCTGGGGCGTGGACCTGCTGCCCCGGGGCAAGACCACCTGGTTCGAGATGCGGGTCGCCGACCGCTGAGGCCGGCGGCCCATCCCCCCTGCGGACAACGGCAGTTGGGCAACACGCCGTCGTACGGGTGACGGTCCCCCCGGCGCCCCGCGCGAGCCGGGATCGTACCGTCCATGATCACTACGAAGCTGCGGCGCCGCTGCGCCGCCGCCGTCCTGTCCCTGTCCGCCGTGCTCGCCACCAGCGCCGCGACGACCGCCCCCGCCGACACCACGAAGGCGGCCCCCGCACGGGCCGTGGCAGCGCGGGCCGTGGCCGCGCCCGCCGTCGCGGGGGTGCCCGCCGCGTGTCCCGTGCAGTTCGAGGACAAGCTGACGGCCGCCGCGGACCGCCGCGCCGACGTGGACCGGATCACCCCCGAGCCGGTGTGGCGCACCAGCTGCGGCACGCTCTACCGCAGCGACGGCCGCGGCCCGTCGGTCGTCTTCGAACAGGGCTTCCACCCGAAGGACGTCGTCAGCGGCCAGTACGACATCGAGCAGTACGTCCTGGTCAACCAGCCCTCGCCGTACGTGTCCACCACCTACGACCACGACCTGTACAAGAACTGGTGGAAGTCCGGCTACAACTACTACATCGACGCCCCCGGCGGCGTCGACGTGAACAAGACCATCGGCGACACCCACAAGTGGGCCGACCAGGTCGAGGTGGCCTTCCCCGGCGGGATCGACCGGAAGTACATCATCGGGGTGTGCCCGGTGGACAAGGCGACCAAGACCGAGAACATGAGCGGCTGCGAGAGCAACCCGCACTTCGAGCCCTGGCACTGATCACTCACCCCCCGGCGGTGAACAGGGCCTCCGAGCCCACCGCACGGTAACCGGCCGCCTGGAACGCCCGCAGACTGCGGGCGTTCCCCGCCGAGATCTGCGCCCACACCGGCTCGCCCCCGGCCAGCTGCCGCGCCGCCGTCGCCAGCCGCCGCCCCAGCCCCCGCCGCCGTACCCCCGCGTCCACCTCCACCGCCGCCTCCAGGCGCCCGCCGACCCCGCGGCCCAGCACCAGCAGCCCGCCCTCGGGCGCCGTCCACACCCGGACCGCGTCGCGGCGCAGCAGGGAGCTGACGACCCGCGGATGGGTGGGATCGCCGATCTCCCGCAGGGCGAGGACGGGCTTGCCCGGCAGCGGCCCGGCCACCGTCATGACGTCGATGGTGTCGGTGCGGCGGCCCGTACGGGCCATGAAGGCGGCCAGGAAGGACGGGTGCATGGGCGCCGCGAGCGGGTCGGCGGGCGTGGCGGCCAGGGTGTCGTACACCCAGGCGGGGTCCTCGTCCGTGAAGACCACCGAGTGCGCGGTGAAGGCCAGCACCCCGGCGTCTCGCGGGCTGTCCTGGGGCACGACGGTGGTGGTGCCGTCGGGCGGCGGGAAGGCACCTCTGGCCGCGGCGTCCAGAATGTCCCGCAGCTTCTCCACAGCGCCCGCCTCTCTCGCTCCCCTGCCCGCTCCCTTGAGTCTCCACCCACTGGAAGGCCCACACTCACACACATGATCGACCACGGCACCGGACTTTTCCCCATCGGCACCCTGGCCCGCGCCACCGGACTGTCCGTACGGACCATCCGCTACTGGTCCGACGAGGGCGTCCTGCACCCCGCGGGCCGCTCCTCGGGCGGCTACCGCCTCTACGACGCCGAGTCCGTGGCCCGCCTGGAACTGATCCGCACCCTGCGCGAACTGGGCCTCGGCCTTCAGGACGTACGCCGGGTGCTGGACGGCGAGGCCACGGTCGCGGATGTGGCGGCGGCGCATGTGGTGGCGCTGGACGCGCGGATCAGGGCGCTGAAGGTGACCCGTGCGGTGCTGTCGACCGTGGCGAGGCGCGGTGCGAGCGCGGAGGAGATGACCTTGATGAACAAGCTGGCGCGGCTGTCGGCCGCCGAACGGGCGCGGATTCTTGAGGAGTTCGTGGAGGAGATGTTCCACGGCCTGGACACCGCCGACCCGGTGATCCGGGAGCGAATGCGCACCATGGCCGTGGACCTGCCGGACGAGCCGACGCCGGAGCAGGTGGACGCGTGGGTGGAGCTGGCGGAACTGCTCCAGGACCCCGAGTTCAGGACGCGGATGCGGCAGGCGGCGGAGTTCAACGCGGCCGGGGGCAGGGAGCGGGACGCACCGGCCGGGGCGTCGATGTGGTTCGCCCGGCGCCTGGTCCAGCTCGGCGCGCGGGCCCGCGCGCGGGGCGTCGCCCCCGAGTCACCGGAGGCGGCGGAGATCCTGCGGGAACTGCTGGGCGCGCAGGACGCGGGCGGCGCTGACGACTCGGGAGCCTCGGGCACCTCCTCCCGCCCGGACATCGACTGGACCGCCGTACTGGAACGGCTGGAGGCGATGACCGACGACCGGGTGGCCCGTTACCGTGAGTTGCTGGCCCGGGTGAAGGGCGGGGAGCCCACGGCGCACCGGGCGGAGTTCGGCTGGGTGGTCGCCGCCGTGCGACACCGGGCCGACCGATAATCTGACCTTCGCACACACGATAGAGGTACGACGAAGGGGCGGATCGGTGGCTGACATCGAGGAAGCGCGCAAGGAGTTCGAGCGGATCGACACGAACGGTGACGGCCAGATCACCGCCGCCGAGCTGAAGACCGCTCTCGCGCAGGGGGGCGACTGGAATGTCACCGAGGCGGTCGCCGAGGCGATCATCGCGAGCCGCGACCTCAACGCGGACAAGCTCCTGTCGTTCGACGAGTTCTGGGCGCACCTGAACAAGTGACAAGGAGCGGGGAGGGCGTCCGTACGGATGCCCTCCCCCCTTTTTTCGTTACCGGGGAGGATCGGGCCATGACCACCAGCCGGTACCCCTTCGTGGACGAGCACTCGACGATCGTCGCGGCACCGCCGGACGCGGTGTGGCGGGCGCTGACCGAAGCGGTGGAGGGCGCCTATGCCACCGGCTTCGCGACCCGCTACGCCCACCTGATCGGCTGCGACCCGGCGACCGCCACCGGCCCCCGCCCGCTGGCCGAGGGCGCCACCCTTCCGGGCTTCCGGGTGGTGACGGCCACCCCGCCCACCACGCTGGCCCTGGCGGGCGCCCACCGCTTCTCCTCCTACACCCTCACCTTCCACCTCACCCCCCTCACCCCGCACCGCTCCCAACTGCGAGCCGAGACCCGGGCGGCCTTCCCCGGCACCCGGGGCGGCCTCTACCGCCACCTGGTCATCGGCACCAGCATCCACTCGTACCTGCTGCGCCGACTGCTGGCGGGGGTGGGGCGGCGGGTGGGGTGACGCCGCTCAGACGGTGGCCCAGTCCTTGAGGGCGGCCTTGGAGGAGAAATCGCCGACGTTCTTGTCGAGCGGGGTGTCGGTGTACTGATGGAAGCGCCACCTGGCCTCGATACGGGGCTCGCCCGCCGTCACATAGTCGGCGATCCACAGGCCGTCGCCCGCGTACGAGGTGGTGTCCACATGCAGCCAGAAACTGCGGTTGCAATAGAGAATGACCTTGTTGTTCGGGCGCAGTGCCTTCACCTTCTTGATGAAGGTGTCCTTCTCCGCGTTCGAGGCGTGGGTGCCGTCGCTCGTGTTCTCCCAGTCGACGGCGAGGATGTCGCCGCGCTTGTCGGGGGCCTTGGCGACGAAGTACTCGGCCTGGGCGGTGAGGTTGCCGGGCCACAGGAAGTGGTAGAAGCCGACGACCAGACCCGCGTCCCGGCCGTGTTTGGTCTGGTCGGTGAGTTTGGGGTTGACGTAGCTGCGGCCCTCCGTCGCCTTGATGAAGACGAAGGACAGACCGGCGGTGTCGTAGTCCGAAGACTGGTGGGAACTGACATCGATGCCCTTGAGCACGGGGACTCCCTGAATGGTCCGTGGGGGGAGAGAAGGGGAGTTGACGTTGTCACAGGGCCCTTGCCCGGGATCGGCGGCGCTGACCCGGGCGCTCGTCAGCACTCGATGATGTTGACCGCGAGCCCCCCGCGCGCCGTCTCCTTGTACTTCACCGACATGTCGGCGCCCGTGTCCTTCATCGTCTTGATGACCTTGTCCAGGGACACCTTGTGGCTGCCGTCGCCGCGCATCGCCATCCGGGCCGCCGTGACCGCCTTCACCGCGGCCATGCCGTTGCGCTCGATGCACGGGATCTGGACCAGGCCGCCGACCGGGTCGCAGGTCAGGCCCAGATTGTGTTCCATGCCGATCTCGGCGGCGTTCTCCACCTGCTCCGGGGAACCGCCCAGCACCTCGGCGAGCGCGCCGGCCGCCATCGAGCACGCGGAGCCCACCTCGCCCTGGCAGCCGACCTCGGCGCCCGAGATCGACGCGTTCTCCTTGAACAGCATGCCGATCGCGCCCGCGGCGAGCAGGAAGCGGACCACGCCGTCCTCGTCCGCGCCCGGCACGAAGTCCAGGTAGTAGTGCAGCACCGCCGGGATGATGCCGGCGGCGCCGTTCGTGGGGGCGGTCACCACCCGGCCGCCCGCCGCGTTCTCCTCGTTCACGGCCATCGCGTACAGCGTGAGCCACTCCATGGCCAGCGCCTTGGCGTCCCCCTCGGAGCGCAGCTTGCGGGCGGTGGTCGCGGCCCGGCGGCGCACCTTCAGGCCGCCCGGCAGGATGCCCTCGCGGGACATGCCGCGCGCCACGCACGCCCGCATCACCCGCCAGATGTCGAGGAGGCCCGCGCGGATCTCGTCCTCGGTGCGCCAGGCCCGCTCGTTCTCCAGCATGAGGGCGGAGATCGACAGGCCGGTCTCCTTCGTCAGACGCAGCAGCTCGTCGCCCGTGCGGAAGGGGTACTTCAGGACCGTGTCGTCGAGCTTGATGCGGTCGGCGCCGACCGCGTCCTCGTCGACCACGAAGCCGCCGCCGACCGAGTAGTACGTCTTCGTCAGCAGCTCGGTACCACTCGCGTCGTACGCCCACAGCGTCATGCCGTTGGCGTGGTACGGGAGGGCCTTGCGGCGGTGCAGCTTGAGATCGGCGGCGAGGTCGAAGGCGATCTCGTGCTCGCCGAGCAGCTTCAGCCGTCCGCCGGCCCTGACCGACTCCACCCGTTCGTCGGCCGTCTCGACGTCCACCGTGCGGGGCGAGTCGCCCTCCAGGCCGAGCAGCACCGCCTTGGGGGTGCCGTGGCCGTGGCCGGTCGCGCCGAGGGAGCCGTACAGCTCGCAGCGCACGCGGGCGACGGCGGGCAGCACGTCCTCGTTGCGCAGGCGGCGCGCGAACATGCGGGCGGCGCGCAGCGGGCCGACCGTGTGGGAGCTGGACGGGCCGATGCCGATCGAGAACAGGTCGAACACCGAGATGGCCACGGGAACTCCTCCTGAGGGGGTGGGGGCACACGTCGTCGGATGCCCCCACCGGGGAACTACTGGTCGAGAGTGGGGTACAGCGGGTGCTTGTCGGCCAGGGCGGTGACCCGGGCCCTGAGCGCCCGCGCGGTGTCCTCCGGGAAGGGGGACGGTGCCGTGAGGGCCCGCGCGATCACGTCCGCGACCTCGGTGAAGTCCTCGGCCGTGAAGCCGCGGGTGGCCAGGGCCGGGGTGCCGATGCGCAGGCCCGAGGTCACCATCGGCGGACGCGGGTCGTTCGGTACGGCGTTGCGGTTGACCGTGATGCCGACCTCGTGGAGCCGGTCCTCGGCCTGCTGCCCGTCCAGCTCGGAGGCGCGCAGATCGACCAGGACCAGATGCACGTCCGTGCCGCCGGACGCCACGGCCACCCCGGCCGCGCGGGCGTCCTCGGCGAGCAGCCGCTCGGCGAGGACGCGCGCACCGTCCACCGTACGCCGCTGGCGCTCCTTGAACTCGTCGCTCGCCGCCACCTTGAACGAGACGGCCTTGGCGGCGATCACATGCTCCAGCGGGCCGCCCTGGAAGCCGGGGAAGACCGCGGAGTTCAGCTTCTTCGCGAACTCCTTGGAGCGGGCCAGGATGATCCCGCCGCGCGGACCGCCCAGCGTCTTGTGCGTGGTGGAGGTGACGACATCGGCGTACGGCACCGGGTTGGCGTGCAGCCCCGCCGCGACCAGCCCCGCGAAGTGGGCCATGTCGACCCAGAGGTACGCCCCGGTCTCGTCGGCGATCCGGCGGAACTCGGCGAAGTCCAGCTCGCGCGGGTACGCCGACCAGCCCGCGATGATCACCTTCGGCCGGTGTTCCTTGGCGAGCCGCTCGACCTCGGCCATGTCGACCAGTCCGGCGTCGTCCACGTGGTAGGCGACGACGTCGAACTGCTTGCCGGAGAAGTTCAGCCGCATGCCGTGCGTGAGGTGGCCGCCGTGCGCCAGGTCCAGGCCGAGGATGGTGTCCCCGGGCTGGGCGATGGCGAACAGCGCGGCCTGGTTGGCGGAGGCGCCCGAGTGCGGCTGCACATTGGCGTACTCGGCGCCGAACAGCTCCTTGACCCGGTCGATCGCGAGCTGCTCGGTGACATCGACGTACTCGCAGCCGCCGTAGTAGCGGCGGCCCGGGTAACCCTCGGCGTACTTGTTGGTCAGGACCGAGCCCTGGGCCTCCATGACCGCGACCGGGGCGAAGTTCTCGGAGGCGATCATCTCCAGCGTGGACTGCTGGCGCCGCAGCTCGGCGTCGATGGCGGCGGCGACCTCGGGGTCGAGCTGATGCAGGGGGGTGTTCAGTGCGGACATCGGGTGTACGACTCCTCAGCCGGCGGAAAAGGCGGTGTACTCGTCGGCGGAGAGCAGTTCGGCGGGCTCGTCCGTGACCTTGACCTTGAACAGCCAGCCGCCCTCGAAGGGGGCCGAGTTCACCAGCGCCGGATCGTCCACCACGTCCTGGTTGAACTCCACGACCTCACCGGTCACCGGCGAGTACAGGTCGGAGACCGACTTGGTGGACTCCAGCTCGCCACAGGTCTCCCCGGCGGTGACCGCCACACCGGCCTCGGGGAGCTGGGCGTAGACGACATCGCCGAGCGCGTTGGCCGCGAACTCGGTGATGCCGACCGTCGCCACGCCGTTCTCGTCGGCGGCCGACAGCCACTCGTGTTCCTTGCTGTAACGCAGTTCCTTGGGGTTGCTCATGTCCTGAATTCTCCTGTACGCGAGGGAGCGCTGATGAAGGGGGGACGGCTGACACCGCCGGTGACCAGTGGGAACACGCCGGTCACGCCGGTCACGGAGATCACCGGGGACCACCGCGATCGGCGTGGCGCCGCTACTTCCGGCGCTTGTGGAACGGCAGCGCCACGACCTCGTACGGCTCGTGGCTGCCGCGGATGTCCACGCCGACCCCCGCCGTGCCGGGCGCGGCGTGCGCGGCGTCGACGTAGGCCATGGCGATCGGCCTGCCCAGGGTGGGGGAGGGGGCGCCGGAGGTGACCTCGCCGACGGTGTCGCCGCCCGCGACCACCGCGTATCCGGCGCGCGGCACCCGGCGGCCCTCGGCGATCAGCCCGACCAGGACGCGCGGCGGGTCGGCCGCGGCCTTCTCCGCCGCCGCGGCGAGCGCCTCGCGCCCGACGAAATCGCCGTCCTTGTCGAACTTCACGACCCGTCCGAGCCCGGCGTCGAAGGGGGTGAGCGCGGCGGACAGCTCATGCCCGTACAGCGGCATGCCCGCCTCCAGGCGCAGGGTGTCCCGGCAGGACAGCCCGCACGGCACCAGGCCCGCGGGGGCGCCGGCCTCGGTCAGCGCCTGCCACACGGCGACCGCGTGCTCGGGCTTCACGAACAGCTCGAACCCGTCCTCGCCGGTGTAGCCGGTACGGGCGATCAGGGCCGGGACCCCGGCGACCGTGCCGGGCAGTCCGGCGTAGTACTTCAGGCCGTCGAGGTCGGCGTCGGTGAGCGACTTCAGGATGCCGGGGGACTCGGGTCCCTGGACGGCGAGCAGCGCGTAGGCGTCACGGTCGTCCCGGACCTCGGCGTCGAAACCGGCGGCCCGCTCGGTGAGCGCGTCCAGGACGACCTGGGCGTTGGAGGCGTTGGCGACGACCAGATACTCCGCCTCCGCCAGCCGGTAGACGATCAGGTCGTCCAGGATGCCGCCGTCGGCGCGGCAGATCATGGTGTAGCGGGCGCGGCCGACCCCGACGGCGGCGAGGTTGCCGACCAGCGCGAAGTTCAGCAGCCCGGCGGCCTGCGGGCCGGTGACGGTGATCTCGCCCATGTGGGAGAGGTCGAACAGCCCGGCCCGGGTGCGTACGGCGAGATGCTCGTCACGTTCGGAGCCGTAGCGCAGGGGCATGTCCCAGCCCGCGAAGTCGGTCATCGTCGCGCCGAGCGAGCGATGGAGGGCGTCGAGTGCGGTATGCCGGAGTGCGGCACTGCTCATCGGTCGGTCTCCCAAGGCAAAGGGGGATACAGAGTGGGGTGAGGAAGGTTTTTCTGGTTCTTCCTCATTCCTCCCCATCTGTCATCGGAACCTGAGAGGTTCGCCATGACCGTCGACGAGCGCGTCGGCGATCACGGTTTGCACCTTGGGTGGAGCCACCGCGGCGGCTCGCTTTTCAGATGTGCCTCGCCCGCGCGGTACGGGGCCTGAGAGATTCAAGGGAGGGACTTGCTCCTTCGGCGCCCCGGTGACACCGGGGACTCTCCCGCGCGGATTCAAGCGGCCGGTATGCAGTTGGCGCCGTCATCATTGCACGCATCCGTGTGCGACGGCAGGGGGAGGTTTGACAGGCCACGCTCAGTGGGCACGCAGAGTGGGCACGGAGATCGGCGGCGGACAGCGACAGCTCTCTGTGGCAGGGCTGTTGCACGATGCGCACGGAAATACGAGACACCGCGAATTACCTTCTCTTTACACTCGACGGGGAGGGAACCTCGTGAACCGCCCCAGGGGAGGACGATCACGGTGAACAGGACCACGGCGTACGCGACCACCACGGGCGCCGCGCTGCCCGAGCAGCCGACCGCCCCGGCCCAGGAGGCGTGCGGGCCGCTGCCGTCCCCCGTCCTGCGCGACCTGCGCGACCGGGCCGGCCACAGCCCGCACGCCCTGCTCTTCGGCCCCCGCGACCTGGTCGTCGTCACCGGCCTGCCCGGCAGCGGCAAGTCCACCCTGATGCGGCGCACGGTGAAAACGCTCCGCATCGACTCCCAGGACACCCGCGACCGCTGGGACCAGCGCACCCCGCGCTTCCTGCCCTACACCGCCTACCGCCCTCTCGTCCGCCTCGCCCACTACGCCGGACTGCGCCGCGCCCTGCGCAGCGGCGAGGGCGTCGTCGTGCACGACTGCGGGACCCAGGCGTGGGTGCGCGCCTGGCTGGCCCGCGAGGCCCGCCGCCGCGGCGGCAGCCTGCACATCCTGCTGCTCGACGTCACCCCGGAACAGGCCCTCCAGGGCCAGCGCGAACGCGGCCGGGGCGTCTCCCGCTACGCCTTCCGCCGCCACCGCGGCGTCGCCTCCCGCCTCCTGCGCCGCATCCAGAAGGGCCACCTCCCCCGCGCCTGCGGCTCAGCGGTCCTCCTGGACCGCGACGCGGCGAACACCCTGCGCCGGATCGGGTTCACGGGGTAGGCGGCCGGAAGGCGGGGCCCTGGTACCGACCCCGGCCCAGGGCCCGGCGACTCCGGCGTCGGGTGCCGCCCGCCACCGGTCCCGGGCCCCGCCCCGGTCGTGCCCCGCCCCGCCCCCGCAACCGTTAGCCTTTCCAGGCACAGATCGCAGTGGTACGTGGTACTCGGCAGGCGGTAGGCAGATGGACTTCCCGGCGGATCTTCCCGCGGACTTTCCGGCACAGGCGCACCCCCATCCGCATGGCGGCTGGCCCGGCAATGAGCTGGAGGAGGTGCTCTCCGCCGCTCTCGGGGTGCCGTCGGCCGGAGGGCGGATCGTCGAGGTCCTCGGCCGCAGCTTTCTGTGGGTGCCGCTGCCGAACGGCGGTGGCCCGCGCAGCGGCCCCCTCGACCTGCCCACCACGGAGATCGACGGCCAGGCGTACGTCCCGGTGTTCAGCTCCGAGGAACAGTTCCGCCAGGTCGTCGGGCACCACATGGCGTACACCATCGCGCCCGCCGTGGAGTTCGCGCGCGGGCTGCCGCCGCAGGCCGGGATCCTGATCAACCCCGGGGGAGTGGTGGGCATCCCGCTGCCGCCGCCCGCCGTCGCGGAGCTGTGCCGGGCGGGACGCAGCGCGCTGGACGGCCCGGCGAGCGGCGGCCGGGTGCGGCTGTTCGAACCCGACTGGCAGGACGACCCGGTGGACTTCCTGGCCGCCGCGTCCGCCGAATTCGCCGCCCTCGGCGTCGTCCTGACGGCCCGCCGCTGCCTCGCCGCCATCGAGACCGCCGACCCGGTGCTGTTCGTCGGCGTCGAACTCACCCAGCGCGACGGCGACCTCAGGGCCCTGCCGCTGGCCGCCCTGGAACGCGCGGTGACGGGCGCGGCGCCCAAGTGGCCGGTCAATCTCGTCCTGTTGGACGTGACCCAGGACCCGGTGGGCGAGTGGATGCGCGAAACGGTCCGCCCGTTCTACACACAGGGTCACTGAGCCGGCCTCCCAGGGGGCAGATCCACGGGGCGAGCCGCCGAGAACCCGCGCCCGCGCGTCCACGGCGGCCCCCGATCCGGCAGGCCCACGTAAGCTAGTGTCGCGGTCGAAAAAAGGGCGTTGCAAGCAGGCCACGAAGGGGCGGGGAAGACAGTGAGCGCGAGCGGCACCGCCGCAACCGGCCAGGTCGAACACGCCCTGCGGCAGGTGACGCCGGGCCGCTACGACAGCTACGAGGCGCTGCTGCACGCCCTGGCGACCCCGGCCGCGGGCCAGATCTGGATGCTGCTCTGGCACGGCCAGGCCGGCTCCCCCGACGCCCAGTACGGGAACATGGAGGTGGACGGTCACGCGTACGCCCCCTGTGTGACCTCCGCCCAGGAGCTGTCGGCGAGCGGCTGGAACCGTTCGTACGAAGTGGTCGGCGCCCTCGATGTGGCCCGCACCCTCTACCCCGACCACTACGGCCTGTGGCTCAACCCGCACGCGCCGGGCGGGGGCGTCGGCATCCCGTGGCTGGATCTGCGCCGGATCGCCACCGGCCTGGACCGCCAGCCCGCCGGACCGCTGCGGCTGGCCGAGCCGGCCGTCGAGGTCCCCCAGTTCTACGCGCTGCTGGCGCAGAACGCCCACCGCACCCCCGCGCTGCGCTCACTGCGCCGCGCCTGGGTGCAGCCGGCGCTCGGAGCGCCGTATCTCGCCATCGGTCTTGAGGTGTACGAGACCTCGCCGACCGCCGTCGACGCGGTGCGCGCGATGATGCAGCAGTCGATCGGCGCCTGCCCGGACGGGCTGCCGGTGTCGACGGTGGCCATGTCGGACGAGTACTGCCCGATCGCGATGTGGATGCGGGCCAACGCCCGCCCGTTCTACGACCGTGAGGCCCACGCGCCGGCCCAGGCGCCAGGGGTGGGCCACGGCTACCCCGCGCCGGGCGCGTACTGACGCTCGCGGGCGGCCCGAGCCTCGTCACCCCACACCACCTCGATCCCGGTAAATGTCGTGATTCACCCCGGTCACGCACGCCTGGGGCGCCCCGACGCCGGGTCACGCTACGCGGGTTGACAACCACCGGGGGCCGAGGGTGAGAATCCGAAAGCCGTGACCGGGTGATCGGATAACGGATTGCCCGGCGCAGTATCACGGTTGCGCATACTTTCCCCGGCAGACCTGGCGGGTGATCGCGAAGACGTTGAAGACTCCCGACCCAGGTACCGGGGTACAGCGCGCGGACAGGATCGGCGCGGGCAATGTCGACAAGTCGTGTGAACCGCCGAAGCGCGGGCCCCATCCGGGTCTGTGCCGGCCAGCAAGTGAACCAAATCCGCACACAGCGGCAGGCGTAGGCCGGTCACCACCGGCGAGAGGGGTCAGGTCACTGTGACCGCACCGATCGACACCACGGGTACGGCGGCCGAGGCGCAGCCGGAAGCCGTGCTCTCGGGAGTGGACAAGGCACAGATCGAAGGCCGCTCCCTGGGGCAGATCGCCTGGACGCGTTTCAAGAAGGACAGAGTCGCCGTCGCGGGCGGTGTCATCGTGGTCCTGCTGGTACTGATCGCCGCTCTGTCCCGCCCCATCCAGGCCCTCTTCGGCCTGGACCCGAACGCCCTCAACCAGGACCTGATCGACCCCAACACCTCCCTGCCGCTGGGCGGTTTCGGCGGGATGAGCCTGGATCACCCGCTCGGTGTCGAGCCCAAGTTCGGGCGGGACATCGCCACCCGGATCCTGGAGGGCTCCTGGGTCTCCCTGGTCGTCGCCTTCGGCGCCACCATCCTGTCCAACACCATCGGCACGATCCTCGGCGTGGTCGCCGGCTACTACGGCGGCCGGGTCGACACGATCATCAGCCGGCTGATGGACACCTTCCTCGCCTTTCCGCTGCTGCTCTTCGCCATCGCCATCTCGGCGACCCTCCAGGGCGGCGCGTTCGGCCTGGAAGGGCTGCCGCTGCACATCGGCGTACTGATCTTCGTGATCGGCTTCTTCAACTGGCCCTATCTGGGGCGTATCGTCCGCGGTCAGACCCTCGCCCTGCGCGAGCGCGAGTTCGTCGACGCGTCCCGGGGCATGGGCGCCCGGGGGCCGTACATCCTCTTCCGGGAGCTGCTCCCGAACCTGGTCGGCCCGATCATCGTCTACTCGACGCTGCTCATCCCGACCAACATCCTCTTCGAGGCCAGCCTGAGCTTCCTCGGTGTCGGTATCCAGCCCCCGCAGGCGTCGTGGGGCGGCATGCTCAACCAGGCGGTCAGCTACTACCAGGTCGATCCCCAGTACATGATCGTGCCCGGTCTCGCCATCTTCATCACCGTCCTGGCGTTCAACCTGCTCGGCGACGGTCTCCGTGACGCTCTCGACCCACGCAGCCGCTGATCCGCGGCCTCACCGGGAGCGCAGCAAAGTTTTTCCGACAATGGAGGGGAAGCAGACCATCATGAGAAGGTCAGCACTGGCCGCGGTGGCGGCCATCGGCTCCGTGAGCCTGGTGCTCGCGGGATGCAGCAAGGCCGATGACGGCGGAGGCGACGACGGCAGCAACACGCCGGCCGCCGGCGCCGACGCCGCGACCAAGGACGTCGTCAACGCCTCGACGCAGCAGGGCGGAACGGTCACCTACGAGTACGCGGACGTGCCGGACTCGTTCGACCCCGGCAACACGTACTACGCGTACATGTACAACTTCAGCCGGCTCTACGCCCGCCCGCTGATGACCTTCCAGCCGGGCGCCGGCGAGAAGGGCAACGAGCTGGTCCCGGACCTGGCCGAGAGCCCCGGTGTGCCCAGCGACGGGGGCAAGACCTGGACGTACAAGCTGCGCTCGGGCCTGGAGTACCAGGACGGCACGGCGATCACGTCCAAGGACGTCAAGTACGCCGTCGAGCGCTCCAACTTCGCCCGTGACGTGCTCTCCCTCGGCCCGAACTACTTCCAGCAGTTCCTTGAGGGCGGCGAGGACTACAAGGGCCCCTACAAGGACAAGAGCGCCGAGGGGCTCGCGTCGATCGAGACGCCGGACGACACCACCGTCGTCTTCCACCTCAACCGCGCCTTCCAGGAGTTCGACTACCTGGTGGCCACCCCGCAGACGGCTCCGGTGCCGCAGGCCAAGGACACCGGCATCGACTACGTCAAGAACATCGTGTCCTCCGGCTCGTACAAGTTCGAGAGCTACGAGGAGGGCAAGCAGGTCACCCTGGTCCGCAACGAGAACTGGGACGCGGCGACCGACCCGCTGCGCAAGCAGTACCCGGACAAGATCGTCGTGAACCTGAAGGTCAACCCCGAGACCATCGACCAGGACGTCATGGCCGGCGAGGCCATCGACCTGGGCGGTACCGGTGTCCAGGCCGCCACCCAGGCGAAGATCGTCAACGACCAGGACCTCAAGGCCAGCACCGACAACACCTACGGTGGCCGGCTGGTCTACCTGGCGATCAACACCGAACTCGCCCCGTTCGACAACGTCGCCTGCCGCAAGGCCGTCGAGTACGCCATCGACAAGGTCTCGGTGCAGACCGCCAACGGCGGTCCGATCCGCGGTGACATCGCCACCACCGTCCTGCCGCCCGACATCCCCGGCTACGCCGAGTCGGACATCTACGCCACCCCGGACAACAAGGGTGATGTCGCCAAGGCCAAGGAGCAGCTGACGGCCTGCGGCGAGGAGACCATCACCACCAACATCACCGCGCGCAGCGACCGCCCGCAGGAGATCGACGCGGCGACCGCGATCATCGACTCGCTGAAGAAGGTCGGCATCAACGCCAGCCTGAAGCAGTACCCATCGGGCAAGTACTTCACCGACTACGCGGGTGTGCCGGAGTTCGACAAGGAGCAGAACGTCGGCCTGATGATGATGCAGTGGGGTGCCGACTGGCCGTCCGGCTACGGCTTCCTCCAGCAGATCCTGCACGGTGACGCGATCGGCGCGTCCGGCAACACCAACCTCTCGCAGCTGGACAACGCGGACGTGAACAAGCTGCTGGAGCAGTCGATCGCGACCGAGGACCCGACCGCGCGCACCAACATGTACACGGAGATCGACCAGAAGACGATGGAAGAGGCGGCACTCGTCCCGCTGACCTACTTCAAGGTCCTGCTGTTCCGCCCGGCGAACTTCACCAACCTGGTGTCCTCGGCGGCCTTCAGCGGTCAGTACGACTACCTCAACATCGGCACGACCAAGAAGTAGCCCCGGAAGGCAGGTGAAGGCATTGGTGCCCGCGGGCCACGCGGCCCGCGGGCACCGGCGCCGGTCCCCGTGATCTCGTACATCCTCCGCCGGACGATCGCCGCGGTGATCCTGCTGCTGGTCGTCACCGCGGTCACCTTCGGCATCTTCTTTCTGCTGCCGCGGATGGCCGGCCAGACCGTCGACCAGCTGGCCCAGCAGTACATCGGGAAGAACCCGACGCCCGAGGACATCGCCGCGGTCAAGCGCAATCTCGGACTGGACCAGCCCGTCTACGTCCAGTTCTGGCACTTCATCAAGGGGATTGTGGTAGGCGCCACCTACGACCTCGGCCCCACCACGGCGCGCTGTGAGGCGCCGTGCTTCGGCTACTCCTTCAAGACGCATGTCGAGGTCTGGCCGCAGCTCACCTCCCGTCTGCCGGTGACGATCTCACTGGCGGTCGGCGCCGCGGTGCTGTGGCTGCTGTCCGGGGTGACGGCGGGTGTGGTCTCCGCCCTCAAGCCGGGCTCGTTCCTCGACCGCACCTTCATGGGCATCGCCCTGGCCGGGGTGTCGCTGCCCATGTTCTTCACCGGCAACCTGGCCCTGCTGCTGTTCACCTTCGAGTTCCCGATCTTCGGACGCACCTATGTGCCGTTCACCGAGAACCCCTCGCAATGGGCCAACACCCTCTTCCCCGCCTGGTGTTCCCTCGCACTGCTCTACTCGGCCATCTACGCGCGGCTCACCCGCTCGGGGATGCTGGAGACCATGAACGAGGATTTCATCCGCACGGCACGAGCGAAGGGCCTGCGCGAACGCAAGGTCGTGCTGCGGCACGGGCTGCGCGCCGCGCTCACCCCGATCATCACCGTGTTCGGCATGGACGTCGGCCTGCTGCTCGGCGGCGCGCTGATCACCGAGACGGTGTTCTCGCTGCACGGCATCGGTGAGTACGCCGTCCAGTCGATCCAGGACAACGACCTGCCCCCGATCCTCGGCGTCACCCTGTTCGCCGCCTTCTTCGTCGTGATCGCAAATCTCCTGGTGGACCTGTTGTACGCCGCCGCCGACCCGCGGGTGAGGCTCTCGTGACCGAACTGTCCAAGACCGGCGCCACGACGGGCGCCGAGGCCGGTGCCAAGACCGGTGCCAAGACCAGTGGCGCGACCGGTGCCGCGACCGGCGAGACCGTCCCCGGCGCCGCCTCCGCGAGCACCTCCCGGGCCTTCCTGGAGGTCCGCGACCTCAAGGTGCACTTCCCCACGGACGACGGTGTGGTCAAGTCCGTCGACGGACTCAGCTTCACGCTGGAGAAGGGCAGGACCCTCTCCATCGTGGGCGAGTCCGGCTCCGGCAAGTCCGTCACCTCGCTGGCGATCATGGGGCTGCACCGGCTCGGCGCCCGCGGCAAGAACGTCCGGATGTCCGGCGAGATCTGGCTCGACGGCAAGGAACTCGTCGCCGCCGACCCCGACGAGGTCCGCCGGCTGCGCGGACGCGAGATGGCGATGATCTTCCAGGATCCGCTCTCCGCGATGCACCCGTACTACACGGTCGGCAGCCAGATCGTGGAGGCGTACCGCGTCCACCACAGCGTCAGCAAGAAGGCCGCCCGCAAGCGGGCCGTCGAGATGCTCGACCGGGTCGGCATCCCCGAGCCCGCCAAGCGCGTCGACGGCTACCCGCACGAGTTCTCCGGCGGGATGCGCCAGCGCGCGATGATCGCGATGTCGCTGGTCAACAACCCCGAACTGCTCATCGCCGACGAGCCGACCACCGCCCTGGACGTCACTGTCCAGGCACAGATCCTCGACCTCATCCGGGACCTCCAGAAGGAGTTCGGCTCCGCGGTCGTCCTGATCACCCACGACCTGGGGGTGGTCGCCGAGATCGCCGACGAGGTCCTGGTGATGTACGGCGGCCGGTGCGTGGAGCGGGGCGGCGTCCAGGAGATCTTCGAACGCCCCCAGCACCCGTACACCTGGGGTCTGCTGGGCTCGATGCCCCGCATCGACCGGGAGACCTCCGACCGGCTCGTCCCGGTCAAGGGCCAGCCGCCGAGCCTGATCAATGTCCCCTCGGGCTGTGCCTTCCACCCCCGCTGCCCGTACGCGGACGTGCCCAAGGGCGATGTCACCCGTACCGTGCGCCCCGAGTTGCAGCAGGTCGGCGGCGGACACTGGTCCGCCTGCCACCTCTCGACCGAGGACCGTACGCGGATCTGGACCGAAGAGATTGCGCCGAAGCTGTGAGTGACACGACGAACGAACCGACGGGCGTCACGGATGCGAACTCCGTCGTGGACGCGGCGGAGGTCACCGGGGGCGTCACGGAGGCTCCTGGGGAAGCCGTCACGGAGGCCTCCGGGGGAACTGCCACCGAGGGTGCCACGGCCGGGCCGGGCGTGGGGTCCAGGATTCCGCGTCAGGCGGAGCCGTCCGGCGGGCGCGAGGTGATCCTCAGGGTCGAGGGCCTCCAGAAGCACTTCCCGATCCGCAAGGGGCTGCTCCGGCGGCAGGTCGGCGCCGTCAAGGCGGTCGACGGCCTCGACTTCGAGGTGCGCCGGGGCGAGACCCTCGGCGTGGTCGGCGAGTCCGGCTGCGGCAAGTCGACCATGGGCCGGGTCATCACCCGGCTCCAGGACCCGACCGGCGGCCGGATCGAGTTCGAGGGCACGGACATCACCTCGCTGAACCCGGCCGGGATGCGCCCGCTGCGCCGCGACATCCAGATGATCTTCCAGGACCCGTACGGCTCCCTCAACCCGCGGCACACCATCGGCGGGATCGTCTCGGCGCCGTTCCGGCTCCAGGGCGTGGAGCCCGAGGGCGGGGTCAAGAAGGAGGTCCAGCGGCTGCTGGAACTGGTCGGCCTGAGCCCCGAGCACTACAACCGCTACCCGCACGAATTCTCCGGCGGCCAGCGCCAGCGCATCGGCATCGCCCGCGCGCTCGCCCTCAAGCCGAAGCTGGTCGTCGCGGACGAGCCGGTCTCCGCGCTGGACGTGTCCATCCAGGCGCAGGTCGTGAATCTGATGGCCGACCTCCAGGCGGAACTCGGCCTGACCTATGTGATCATCGCGCACGATCTCTCGGTCGTCCGGCATGTCTCGGACCGGATCGCGGTGATGTACCTCGGCAAGATCGTCGAGCTGGCCGACCGGGTCTCGCTCTACCAGGCGCCGATGCACCCGTACACCAAGGCCCTGATGTCGGCGGTGCCGGTCCCGGACCCGTCCCGCCGCGGCGCCAGGAGCGAGCGCATCCTGCTGCGCGGCGACGTCCCCTCGCCGATCTCGCCGCCGAGCGGCTGCCGTTTCCACACCCGGTGCTGGAAGGCGACGGAGATCTGCACGGTCGAGGAGCCGCCGCTGATCGAGCTGCGCCCCGGTCAGCAGGTGGCCTGCCACCACCCGGAGAACTTCGCGGACCAGGCCCCGCAGGACACGGTCCTGCTGACCGCGGCGAAGAAGGCGGCGGAGCTGGTACCGGACGAGGTGCCGGCGGAGTCGGCGGGGGCGAGTACGGCGGACGTGGCGGGGGTGAGTACGGCGGAGTCGGCGGGGGCGAGTACGGCGGACGCGGCGGGTTCCGAGGATTCGGTGACGGCCACCCCGAAGTCCCCCGCATCCCCGGCGCCCGACGAGAAGTAGGCCACACCAGGCCCCTGCCTTCTTTCGTAAGGTGGGGGCCTGTGGTTGGGTAAGAATGGAAGGGTGCTCGAACCGTTCTACAGCCCTTCCGTCCAGCACACGCTCGACCTGATCGGCATCTTCGTCTTCGCGATCTCCGGCGCCCTGCTGGCGGTCCGCAAGAACTTCGACATCTTCGGCATCGTCGTCCTCGCCGAGGTCACCGCGCTCGGCGGCGGCCTCTTCCGGGACCTGGTGATCGGCGCGGTGCCGCCGACCGCCTTCACGGACGTGGGCTACTTCGTCACCCCGATGTTCGCCGCCCTGCTGGTGATCTTCCTCCACCCCCAGGTGGAGCGCATCCAGACCGGCGTGAACGTGTTCGACGCGGCGGGCCTCGGCCTGTTCTGCGTGACGGGCACGATCAAGGCGTACGAGTACGGACTCGGCCTGCATGCGGCGGCTGCCCTCGGCCTCGCGACCGCCGTGGGCGGCGGTGTCCTGCGGGACGTCCTGGCGAACGAGGTCCCCTCGCTGCTGCGCTGGGACCGCGATCTGTACGCCGTCCCCGCGATCGTCGGCGCCCTGCTGGTGGTGGCCTGCATCCACTATGACGCCCTGACCCCGCTGACCAGCGGACTCGCGGTACTGACGGCGTTCGTGCTGCGGCTGCTGGCGATGCGCTACCACTGGCGGGCGCCACGGGCGTGGAACCGGCGGTCGACCGTGCGGGAGGAGGAGGGGGCGTGAGGGCCGGGCGACTCGGGACGCCAGTCAAAGCTACCGCTTAGTATGGAACTGATGTACGGTGCCTGCATGGCACAGGCATCCCAGGCGACCATCGGTGACAGCGAGTTCGACCGCGACACGGCGGTGACCAGGCGTTCCGAGGGCGTCTACGACCTCGACCTCGCCGCCGGCTGGACGATCATCAACGCCGTCAACGGCGGCTATCTGCTGGCCGCCCTGGGCCGTGCCCTCGCGGACGCCCTGCCGCACCCCGATCCGTTCACCGTCTCCGCGCACTATCTGACGGCCTCGCAGCCGGGCCCCGCCGTGATCCGCACGGAGCTGATCCGCTCCGGCCGCACCCTCTCCACCGGCCAGGCGTCCCTCTTCCAGTACGACGACCAGGGCCGCGAGATCGAACGGATCCGGGTCCTGGCCTCTTACGGTGACCTCGACGGACTCCCGGACGACGTCCGTACGTCGGCGAAGCCGCCCGCGATCCCGCCGGTCGAGCAGTGCCTCGGCCCCCAGGACGCGCCCTCGCCCCTGCCGGGCAACTCGGCGATCACCGACCGTCTGATGATCAAGCTGGACCCGTCGACGCTGGGCTGGGTGCTGGGGCAGCCGTCCGGCAAGGGGGAGATGCGCGCCTGGTTCGGGCTGGCCGACGGCCGTGACGCCGACCCGCTGTCCCTGCTGCTGGCGGTGGACGCCCTCCCGCCGACCGCCTTCGAACTGGGCATCAAGGGCTGGGTCCCCACGGTCGAGCTGACCGTGCACGTCCGCTGCCGTCCCGCTCCCGGCCCGCTGCGGGTGTCCATCACCACCCGCAATCTGGCCGGCGGTTTCCTGGAGGAGGACGCCGAGGTCTGGGACAGCGCGGACCGGCTGGTGGCGCAGTCACGGCAGCTGGCGCGGGTGTGGACGGGCTGAATCACGGGGGCGGCGGCGCTCGGCGGGTCGGCCGGGAGCGGATCGCCTCGCGCACCGGACGTACCCCGCCGTGCTGCTCGCGCGCGAGGAAACGGACGTGAGCGGGGTGCTCGGCGACGTGACGGGCGATCAGGTCGACCGTCACGACGAAGCGTTCTCCTGGAAGGCCGTCGGGGCGACGCCCACGGCACGGGTGACCTCGCACAGGCCGAGGCTGCTCAGGTGCTGTTCCGCCGGCAGCTCCAGGGCCGCGTCCAGCAGTGCCCGGCGGGTCCTCCGCGTCCGGGCCTGCCGGACGCCGAGGGGGTGACCCATGCCGTGCGGTCGACCACTGTTCTCCGGAATCACCCAGGGGCGCGGCGGCCGGGACCCGTCGGCCCCCTCGTCGTGGGCCCGCCCCCGCGCCGTAGAATCGGCACACCATGGCTTATCTCGACCACGCCGCGACCACTCCGATGCTCCCGGAGGCGGCAGAGGCACTCACCGCCCAGCTGGGCATCACGGGCAATGCCTCGTCCCTCCACGCGTCCGGCCGCGCGGCCCGGCGTACGGTCGAGGAATCCCGGGAGACCCTCGCGGAGGCGCTCGGCGCCCGCCCCAGCGAGGTCGTCCTCACCTCGGGCGGCACCGAGGCCGACAATCTCGCCGTGAAGGGCCTGTACTGGGCGCGCCGCGACGCCGACCCGGCCCGCACCCGGGTCCTCGCCAGCCCCGTCGAGCATCACGCCGTCCTCGACGCCGTGCACTGGCTCGGCGAGCACGAGGGGGCGACCGTCGAGTACCTCCCGGTCGACGCCTACGGGCGCGTGCACCCGGGCGCGCTGCGTGAGGCCATCGCCCGCAACCCGGACGACGTCGCCCTCGCCACGGTCATGTGGGCCAACAACGAGATCGGCACCGTGCTGCCGGTCCGGGAACTCGCCGACGTGGCCGCCGAGTTCGGAATCCCGCTGCACTCCGACGCCGTGCAGGCGTTCGGGCAGGTCCCGGTCGACTTCGCCGGCTCCGGACTCGCCGCGATGACCGTCTCCGGGCACAAGATCGGCGGGCCGTACGGCATCGGCGCGCTGCTGCTCGGCCGCGAGTACACCCCCGTACCCGTGCTGCACGGGGGTGGCCAGGAGCGGCATGTGCGCTCCGGCACGCTCGATGTGCCCGCCGTCGCCTCCTTCGCCGTCGCCGGGCGGCTGGCCGCCGCGCACCGGGAGGGGTTCGCGCGCGAGATCGGCGCGCTGCGGGACCAGTTGGTCGACGCGGTGCGCACGGCTGTGCCCGACGCGATCCTCGGGGGGGATCCGGCGCCCGGGGGGCGGCTGCCCGCCAACGCGCATTTCACCTTTCCGGGGTGCGAGGGGGACTCGCTGCTGTTGCTGCTGGACGCGCAGGGGATCCAGTGCTCCACCGGGTCCGCGTGTACGGCGGGGGTGGCGCAGCCCAGCCATGTGCTGCTGGCCACGGGGGTGGACGCGGAGCTGGCCCGGGGGACGTTGCGGTTCTCTCTCGGGCATACGTCCACGGGGGCGGATGTGGAGGCTGTGGCGAAGGCCATTGGGCCGGCTGTGGAGCGGGCTCGGGCGGCGGGGCTCAGCTGAGGTTGTGGGTGGTAGGCGGTGCCGGTGGTGGGGGACTGCCGCGCCGTCGTGGCTGGTCGCGCAGTTCCCCGCGCCCCTAGGGGGGTGGGGCACAGGGCGATTCCCCGTGGCGGCCCGCTGGGGGGTTGGCGCTCAGGGCGTCTCCGAAGGTGTCGGTGTCGGTGTCAGTGTCGCTGTGACGGCGTTTCTCACCAGGGTCAGATAGCGGTCCCAGTCCCAGTGGGGGCCCGGGTCCGTGTGGTCCGTGCCCGGGACCTCCACGTGGCCGATGATGTGCTCGCGGTCGACGGGTATGTCGTAGCGGCGGCATATTCCGGCGGTCAGGAGCGCGGACGCCTCGTACATCGCGTCCGTGAGGTCCTCCGGGCGGTCCACGAAGCCCTCGTGCTCGATGCCGACACTGCGTTCGTTGTAGTCCCGGTTGCCCGCGTGGTAGGCCACGTCCAGCTCGCGGATCATCTGGGTGACCTCGCCCTCCTGGCTCACGATGTAGTGCGCCGCCGCGCCGTGCCCCGGGTCCTGGAAGACCCGCACCGCACTCGCGTAGCTGCCCTGCGTGACATGGACGATCACCATGTCCACCGCGTAGTCGCCGGGGCGGTCCGCGCGCCGCCAGTTCGCCGAGGACGCCGCCACCCAGCGCGCCCCCTGGAAGTCCACCGCCCCCTCCACCCGCGGCTTCTCCACCCCGGGCACCTGCCACCACAGGCGCGACAACTGGTCGTGCGCCGCCCACGCGCCCGCGCCGACCGCCACCGCCGCACCGCCGATGAACAGTGACCGCCGGCCGATCCCCCCGCCGGAGCCGGGAGGCCTTGTCTCCTCCACGCGCTCCTCCATGTGCTCCCTCATGTGATCGAGAACGGATACTCGCGGGCCCTGGTTCCCGCGCCCCCTTACCCTTGAGGGGTTATGACTGACACCTCGCTGCGCTCCCGTCCCCTTCGCGTCCTCGCCGCCATGTCCGGCGGTGTCGATTCCGCCGTCGCCGCTGCCCGTGCCGCCGAAGCGGGGCACGACGTGACCGGCGTCCATCTCGCGCTCTCCGCGAACCCGCAGTCCTTCCGCACGGGCGCGCGGGGCTGCTGCACCATCGAGGACTCCCGGGACGCCCGCCGCGCGGCGGACGTCATCGGCATCCCGTTCTACGTCTGGGACCTCGCCGACCGCTTCCGCGAGGACGTGGTGGAGGACTTCATCGCCGAGTACGAGGCGGGCCGTACACCCAATCCGTGCCTGCGCTGCAACGAGAAGATCAAGTTCGCGGCGCTGCTGGACAAGGCCCTCGCCCTCGGCTTCGACGCGGTGTGCACCGGCCACTACGCCCAGGTGATCGTCAACGCCGACGGCAGCCGTGAACTGCACCGCGCCTCGGACATGGCCAAGGACCAGTCGTACGTCCTCGGGGTGCTGGACGACCGGCAGCTCGCGCACGCGCTGTTCCCGCTCGGCGACACCGTCACCACCAAGGACGAGATCCGCGCGGAGGCCGAGCGGCGCGGCCTGGCCGTCGCCAAGAAGCCCGACTCGCACGACATCTGCTTCATCGCCGACGGCGACACCCAGGGCTTCCTCGCCGGCCGCCTGGGCAAGGCGGAGGGCGACATCGTGGACGAGTCCGGCAACCGCCTCGGCACCCATGAGGGCGCCTACGGCTTCACCATCGGCCAGCGCAAGGGCCTGCGCCTGGGCACCCCGGCCCCCGACGGCAAGCCGCGCTACGTCCTGGACATCTCCCCGGTCGACAACACCGTCACGGTCGGCCCGGCCGCCGCCCTCGACGTCACCGCCCTCACCGCCGTCCGCCCCCGCTGGTGCGGCACGCCCCCCGCCGGCCCCGGCACCTACACGGCCCAGCTCCGCGCCCACGGCGGCGAGACGGAGGTCCGCGCGGAGGTCGTGGACGGCGAGGAGCTGCGCGTCCGCTTCACCGAGCCCGTGCGCGGGGTGGCCCCCGGCCAGGCGATCGTGCTGTACGACGGCACGCGCGTGGTGGGCTCGGCGACGATCGCGGCCACCACGCGCGCGACGGCGGCGGTCTGATCTACGGGGTCCGATCCACCTCGACCCGGTAGAAGCACAGATGGTCCTTGATCTGCGCCACGCCGGTCTTGGGCTCGGGATACGACCACACCAGATCGGGAGCGTCCGGCAGCGACCAGTAGGACGCCGTGCCCTTGAAGGGGCAGTGGGTGTGGGTCTCGGAGGGGGCGAGGAGGTCCAGGCGGACGTCCTCGGCCGGGATGTAGTAGCGCGGGGGACAGCCGGTTTCGTGGAGTACGAGGGCGCGGTCGCTCTCGGCGAGCACCTGGTCGCCGTGCACCGCCCGTACCCGCTGCTCGCTGGGCTCGATGGTGATCCTGTGTCCGTCGGTCATATGACGGAAAGCGCGTGGCGGGCCCCGCTTCTTCCCTCGTACGGTGTTCCCGTGAATATCTGTGTCTTCCTCTCCGCCGCCGATCTCGCCGACCGCTACACCCGCCCCGCGCGGGAGTTCGCGGAACTGATGGGCAAGGGCGGGCACACGCTGGTGTGGGGCGGTTCGGACACGGGTCTGATGAAGGTGGTCGCCGACGGGGTCCAGGAGACGGGCGGGCGCCTGGTGGGGGTCTCGGTGGAGTTCCTGGCGGCCAAGGCGCGGGCCGGCGCGGACGAGATGGTGATCGCCCGGGACCTCGCCGAGCGCAAGAAGCTGCTCCTGGACAAGGCGGACGCGGTGGTGGTCATGGTCGGCGGCACCGGCACGCTCGACGAGGCCACCGAGATCCTGGAGCTGAAGAAGCACCGGCGCACCGACAAGCCGGTCGTCCTGCTCAACACCGCCGGTTTCTACGACGGGCTCAAGGAGCAGTTCCGGCGCATGGAGGACGACGGATTCCTGCCGGTTCCCCTGTCGGACCTGGTGTTCTTCGCCCAGGAGCCGGTGGGGGCGCTGGCGTACCTGGAGGAGAGCCGGGGCGTCGTCTGACACCCCCTCGGGGTGATGCGAGCATGACGGCATGGCTACACATGTGATCACCGGGGCCGGTTCCGGTATCGGCGCGGCCGTCGCCCGGCGGCTGCACGCGCGCGGGGACGATGTCGTGCTGCACGCGCGCGACGCGGGTCGCGCCAAGCAGCTCGCGGCGGCGTTCCCGGGTGCCCGGACCCTGGTCGGTGACCTCGCCGAGCCCTCCCGGCTCAGCTGGGCGTTCTCCCATCAGTCGCTGCCCGACCGGGTGGACTCCCTTCTGCACATCGCCGGAGTGATCGACCTCGGCGCGGTCGGCGACCTCACGCCCAAGGCCTGGCGCCACCAGCTCGACGTCAACCTCGTCGCGCCCGCCGAGCTGACCCGCCTCTTCCTGCCCCAGCTGCGGGCCGCCCGTGGCCATGTCCTCTTCGTCAACTCGGGCGCGGGGCTGCGGGCCGCTGCCGACTGGTCCGCGTACGCCGCCTCCAAGCACGGCCTGAAGGCCCTCGCCGACTCCCTGCGGCACGAGGAGCACGGGAACGGGGTGCGGGTCACCTCGGTGTACCCCGGCCGCACGGCGACGCCCATGCAGGCCCGCACCCATCAGCAGGAGGGCAAGGAGTACGACCCCACCGCCTGGATCGACCCGGAGTCGGTCGCGACGACGATCCTGACGGCACTGGACCTGCCGAGGGACGCGGAGATGAACGACGTGACGATCCGGCCGGGGCGGTAGGGGGCGCGCTTTGAGGGTGCTCGCTCACCTCTTGCCCGACCGAGACGGGTCGCTGGGTGGGCATAGGCCCGGGGGTCTGGGGGCGGAGCCCCCAGGACGGTGACCGGGGTTCCGGGGGCGTCGTCCGGGCCGGTGCGAAGAGGTGGCGGTCGCTGCCCGGAGGGTTACGTACGCTTCGGGGGTGAGCGACAACACTCCCCGCTACGGCGGAGCAACCGGCGTCGGTTCGATGCCCGGCGGTGACGCCCGAGAGGCCGCCAAGACCGTCACCGGTACCTTCGAGGACTTCCCGTACCTTCCCGAGCTGCCCGCCCGAGGCCCGGGCGCGGACATGATCGGCCGCACCGCAGGACTCCTGGTCGAGCTGTACGCGCGCGTGGAGCCCAGCGGCTGGCGCCTCGGTGACCGGCCCGGACGGGACACCAGGCGGGCCCGCTCCTGGCTCGGCGAGGACCTGGACGCGCTGGAGGAGTGCACGCAGGACCACCGGGGCCCGCTCAAGGTCCAGGCGGTCGGCCCCTGGACCCTCGCCGCCGCACTGGAGCTGCGCAGCGGTGAGGCGGTCCTCTCCGACCCCGGTGCCTGCCGCGACCTCGCCGCCTCCCTCACCGAGGGCCTGCGGCTGCATCTGGCGGAGATCCGGCGTCGTATCCCCGGCGCCCGGCTGGTGCTCCAGCTCGACGAGCCGTCACTCACCCCGGTGCTGCGCGGGCACGTGCGGTCCGCCAGCGGCTACCGGACCCACCGGTCGGTCGACCGGCAGGTCGTGGAGGCCACCTTGCGCGAGGTGATCGGGGCGCACCCCGACGGCGCCGACGGCCCGGCCGGCTCGGTCGTCGTCCACTCCTGCGCGCCGGACGTCCCCTTCGCGCTGCTGCGCAGGGCCGGGGCGACGGGCGTCTCCTTCGACTTCTCGCTGCTCACCGAGCGTGACGACGAGGTGATCGGTGAGGCCGTGGAGGCCGGTACCCGGCTGTTCACGGGTGTCGTGCCGAGCACGGACGGCCCATTGTCAGACCCTGCCGGTAGCGTCATGGGTGTCAGGACGCTGTGGCGCAGGCTGGGGCTGCATCCGGGGCTGCTCGCGGATGCCGTCACGGTCACGCCGACGTGCGGCCTCGCGGGCGCTTCCCCCGAGTACGCGCGCAAGGCCCTCGCCCACTGCGTCCAGGCTGCGAGATCCCTCGCGGACAACCCAGAGTAACGGGAGGACCAAACGGTGGCCGGCGACAAGCAAGCGGAGACGACGGCGGTGCCCGCCGAGGCACGCGATCAGCACGCCCAGCTCTCGGAGCAGGTCGAGGAGCACCGCTTCCGGTACTACGTGAAGGACGCCCCCGTCGTCAGCGACGCGGAGTTCGACCAGCTCCTGAAGACCCTGGAGGCGCTGGAGGAGCGGTACCCGGAGCTGCGTACGCCCGACTCCCCGACCCAGAAGGTCGCGGGGTCCTACGAGACGGAGTTCACGGCCGTCGAGCACCGCGAGCGGATGCTGTCGCTCGACAACACCTTCAACGACGAGGAGCTGGCCGCCTGGGCGGACCGCATCGCGCGCGAGCTGGGCGAGCAGGAGTACCACTTCCTGTGCGAGCTGAAGGTCGACGGCCTCGCGGTCAATCTCACCTACGAGCACGGCAGGCTCACCCGCGCGGCGACCCGCGGCGACGGCCGCACGGGCGAGGACATCACCCCCAACGTCCGTACGATCGCCGACATCCCGGAGCGGCTGCACGGCGAGCGGGTCCCCGACCTGGTGGAGATCCGCGGCGAGGTCTACTTCCCGATGGACGCGTTCGCGGCGCTCAACGCCCGTCTGGTGGAGGCCGGTGACAAGCCGTTCGCCAACCCGCGCAACGCGGCGGCCGGTTCGCTGCGCCAGAAGGACCCGCGCGTCACCGCGTCCCGCCCGCTGCACATGGTGGTGCACGGCATCGGCGCCCTCACCGGCTTCGACGGCCTCAACCGGCTCTCGGAGGCGTACGCCCTGCTCAAGACCTGGGGCCTGCCCACCTCCCCGCACAACAGGGCGGTCGACGACCTCGACGCCGTACGGGCGTTCATCGCCTACTACGGCGAGAACCGCCACTCGGTGGAGCACGAGATCGACGGTGTGGTCGTCAAGCTGGACGAGATCCGGCTCCAGGGACGGCTCGGCTCCACGGCCCGCGCGCCACGCTGGGCGATCGCGTACAAGTACGCGCCGGAGGAGGTCAACACCAAGCTGCTCAACATCCGGGTGGGTGTCGGCCGCACCGGCCGGGTCACGCCGTACGCGCAGGTGGAGCCGGTGACGGTGGCCGGTTCCGAGGTCGAGTTCGCCACCCTGCACAACCAGGAGGTGGTCAAGGCCAAGGGCGTGCTCATCGGGGACACGGTGGTGCTGCGCAAGGCCGGTGACGTGATCCCCGAGATCCTCGGTCCGGTGGCCGATCTGCGCGACGGCAGCGAGCGCGAGTTCGTGATGCCCGCCGAGTGCCCCGAGTGCGGTACGCCGCTGCGGCCGATGAAGGAGGGCGACATCGACCTGCGCTGTCCGAACGCGCAGGGGTGCCCGGCGCAGTTGCGGGAGCGGCTGTTCTATCTCGCGGGCCGCAAGGCGCTGGACATCGAGCACTTCGGCTATGTCGCCGCCGCCGCCCTCACCAAGCCGCTGGAGCCGGCGGACCCGCCGCTGGCCGACGAGGGCGATCTGTTCGACCTGACCGTGGAGCAGTTGCTGCCCATCAAGGCGTACGTCCTGGACCAGGACAGCGGGCTGCCCAAGCGGGACCCGAAGACCGGCGAGGAGAAGATCGCCACGGTCTTCGCCAACCAGCAGGGCGAGGCGAAGAAGAACGCGCTCGCGATGCTGGAGAACATCGCCGCCGCCAAGGAGCGCCCGCTGGCCCGGCTCCTGACCGGGCTGTCGATCCGTCATGTCGGCCCGGTGGCCGCCGCGGCTCTCGCACGTGAGTTCGGCTCGATCGAGAGAATCGAGCTGGCCAGTGAGAAGGAGCTGGCCGACACCAATGGTGTGGGCGAGATCATCGCCGCCTCGCTCAAGGAGTGGTTCGCCGAGGACTGGCACCGCGAGATCCTGCGCAAGTGGAAGGCCGCGGGCGTCCGGATGGAGGAGGAGCGCTCCGCCGAGGACGAGGGCCCGCGTCCGCTGGAGGGGCTCACGGTGGTGGTGACCGGCACCCTGGAGCACCACACGCGGGACGGGGCGAAGGAGGAACTCCAGCGGCGTGGAGCAAAGGTGACCGGTTCGGTTTCGAAGAAGACGGCATTCGTCGTCGTAGGGGACAATCCGGGATCGAAGTATGACAAGGCGATGCAGCTGAAGGTGCCGGTGCTGGACGAGGACGGGTTCGCCATCCTGCTCGAACAAGGGCCCGAGGCCGCGTCGGAAGCCGCGCTTCCGGTCGAGGAGGCGCCGAGCGGCGACTGAGGGACGGGCCCGGCGCGTCCACGAAAGAGCGGTCGAAGGCCACCCGTTCGGCGCATATCAGACGCATAAGGGTGGCCGGGGCGCATTCGGGCAACCGTCGACGACCGCTGCCCGAGGAAGCCTTCCGCGGCCTACTGTTGAGATGTGCGCCTGCCGTGCCCAGCTGCGGTCGGGGCAGTCCCCGTGCTGTTCAGGAGCCGGGGAAAGGGCTTTTCGACGCGGTGCCGTGGGTGGATGTCGGGCATCGGGCCGCGTGGCGTGGGCACCGCCGGCCGTGAGAGGGACGGGAATGGAACCGACCGAGAGCGCCGCCCGGGAGTCATGGCTGCGCCGACTGGCCGGCGTCTGGCGAGGGGGCCTGACGGCGCTGTCCCGCACCGGCGTACCGGGGCGGGAGGGGGCGCGAACTCCGGCGGGCGCGCCGGTCACCGTGCCGCTGCCCGCCCTGCACAGCGCCACCCTGGCCGACGGTCACGGCGACGGCGAACGGCACCAGTCCTGGCCCGCGTTGCCCGCCGCGATCGTCGCCGCGGCGGCCTTCGCCCTCGGCGCCGGCTTCTACCGGGCCTTCACCACCCACCAGGCGCTGTTCCCGTCCGGCGCGGTCGGCTGGTCGCTGGCGGTGCTGACCGGGATCGTCGTCGGCCATCTGGTGCTGCTCGGCCGCGCCCGCTGGAGCGGCGGCACCGGTTCCGGCGCCGCCCTCACCCTCGCCGTACTGCTGCTGTACGGCTGGCTGCCCGCCGGCCTGGTCAGCCTCACCGTCGTCGTACTGGTCGGCATAGCCCGGCACCACCGCTGGCGGCAGGGCGTGCTCAACGGGGCGGTCGACATCCTCGGCATCGGCGCCGCCGCCCTGCTGCGGTCCTTCTTCGGCCCGGTGCCCTCGGTGGAGCGGCCCTGGCTGCCCGAGACCTGGACCCTCTACACCGCCACCGACGTGATCCTCGTGGCGCTCGCCTATCTCGCCGTCACCCGCGCCCTGCTGTGGTACCTGCACACCCCGCGCGCCGGGAAACTGCCCACCGTCGCCCGGACCACCCTGATCAGACACGGCCTGGTGGCCCTCGCCCTGCTCGGGATCGCGCCGCTGATCTGCGTCATCGCCATCGCCAAGCCGATCCTGCTGCCGCTGTTCGCGATGCCCCTCATCGCCCTCGACTCCACCTTGTGGATGGCCCGCGCCCGCGCCGAGGAACAACTGCGCGACCCGCTCACCGGGCTGCCCAACCGGCAGTGGCTGCTGGAGCGCATCTGGACCGCGCTGGACGACGCCGAACGCATCGGCGCCCGCGCGGCCCTGATGCTGATCGACCTCGACCGGTTCCGTTCGGTCAATGACACGCTCGGGCATCTCGCCGGGGACCGGCTGCTGCTCCAGACCGCCGACCGGGTGCGCAAGGCGCTGCCGCGCGGGGCGGAGGTCGCGCGGCTCGGCGGTGACGAGTTCGCCGTCCTGCTGCCGGTCGCCGACTCGACGACGTCCGCGACCCGGATCGCCCGTTCCATCGTCGCCGAACTCAGCTCCCCGCTCGACCTCGACGGACTCACCCTGGTCCTGGAGGCCAGCGCCGGGGTCGCCGTCTTCCCCGATCACGCGCTCGACGCCGAGGGGCTGCTGCGGCGCGCGGATGTCGCGATGTACCAGGCGAAGCGGGACCGTACGGGCGTGGAGGTCTACGAGTCCAAGCGGGACTCCAACACCCCGGACCGGCTCGGGCTGCTGGCCGATCTGCGGCGCGCGCTGGACGCCCACGAGGTGCGGCTCCACTACCAGCCCAAGGTGCGCTTCGACGGCGAGGTCGCCGGGCTTGAGGCGCTCGTGCGGTGGGTGCACCCGGAGCGCGGGAAGGTGCCGCCGGACGAGTTCATCGCCATCGCGGAGTCCTCGGGGCTGATGCCGCATCTGACGGAGTACGTGCTGGACACCGCGCTCGCGCAGGTCGCGCGGTGGCGGGCGCAGGGGCTGTTCGTGCCGGTCGCGGTGAATGTCTCGCCGCGCGATGTGCACACGCCGGGCTTCGCCGGGTCCGTCGCCGCCCGCCTCGCCCGGCACGGGGTGCCCGCGGGGGCGCTCCAGCTGGAGATAACGGAGCATGTGCTCCTGGAGGACCCGCAGCGGGCCGCGGACACCCTCGCCGGGCTGACCGGGCACGGGGTGAAGATGTCGCTGGACGACTTCGGTACGGGGTACTCGTCGCTGGTGCATCTGCGGCGGCTGCCGGTGAGCGAGCTGAAGATCGACCGGTCGTTCGTGGCGCGGCTCGCGGTGGACACCGAGGACGCGGAGATCGTGCGGTGCACGGTCGATCTCGCGCATTCGCTGGGGCTGCTGGTCGTCGCGGAGGGGGTGGAGGACGACGAGACGTGGGAGCGGCTGCGGGATCTCGGGTGTGATGCGGTGCAGGGGTGGCTGGTCGCTGCCGCGATGCCGCCGGAGGAGATGACGGCGTGGTTGCGGGCTCGGGGGGCCCAGCGGGAGCCTGCGGCGCTTCCGGAGTGATTTTCCCACCCCGCCCGCCCGTTTCCACCCAGATCACCGGTGACCGTCGCCCGTGGGGCCCACCCGCCGTCGGCGGCCACCCGTCAGCGGGCCGCTTCGCGTCCGCCCCCGGCGGGCCCCCGGCCCGACCGCGTACGCCCGCCCCGGCTGGCCCTTCGGCGCCGGCTATAGATGTCCGCCCTGGTCGGTCCTTCGGTGTCGTTGTGGATGTCCGCCGTGGTCGGTCCTTCGGGGTCGGATATGGATGTCCGCCCCGGTCGGCCTTCGGCCTCGTCCGCAGGCCCGACCTGGGCGACCTCGCCCGGCTGCCCAGCACACGCCCCCTGCCTGGGCGGCCTCGCTCGGCTGCCCAGCTCAGGCCCTCAGTCGCGCGGCTCCGCCCGGCTGCCCCAGCACAGGCCCCCTGCCTGGGCGGCCTCGCTCCGCTGTCTAGCAGAGGCCCTCAGCCGCGCGGCTCCGCCCGGCCGCCCCAGCACACACCCCCCGCCTGGGCGGCCTCGCTCGGCTGCCTAGCAGAGGCCCTCAGCCGCCCGGCTCCGCCCGGCTGCCCCGGCGCACACCCCCCTGC
>NZ_JBHYUG010000058.1:0-1023 GCF_042749375.1 Streptomyces sp. NPDC059477
GGGAAGATCGACCCGCGCGGCTTCACCATGGCCTCGATGCGGGAGCGGATCGCCGCCCGGCTCGGCAGCGACGAGCCGAACACACCGGCACCGAGCGCCCCGTCGACGCCCAGCACCCCGGCCCGGCCGGTGGTCGACCTGTCGCAGCTCATCGCCGCGGCGAAAGCGGACCCGCCAAAGTCCGGTACGCCCGTGAGCTACTCGGGCGTCAAGACGGTGGAGAACGCGCTGGTCGCCGAGGGACTGCTCGCCAAGAGCCTCGCGGACGGGCACTTCGGCACAGCCACCATCACGGCGTACGGCCTGTGGCAGCAGCGCTGTGGCTACACCGGCAAGGACGCCGACGGCATCCCCGGCAGCAGCAGTCTCACCAAGCTCGGCGCCCGCCGCGGCTTCGACGTCAAGGAGTAGGAGTAGCCATGTTCACTGCCGCCTTCTGGAAGGCCACCGGCGAGCGCACCGCGCGGACCGTCGCCCAGACCCTCGTGGCCACCCTCGGCCTCGACACCACCGGTGTCCTGGCGGTCGACTGGGGCCAGGGCCTCGCGCTCGGCGCGAGCGCCGGCGTCCTCACCATCCTCACGGCGCTCGCCACCGGCAACGCCGACGGACCGGGCCTGACCGAGAGCACCCGGGGGAGCTGATGACGCCGCCGGAGTCGACCGTCGCGCACGAGCTGGCTGAACTCCGGCGGACGATGGAGGTGGGGTTCACGCGGGTCGACGGCCAGCTCGCGCTCCTGGTGCAGCGCGGCGAGCAGACGGACAAGACACTCGACGATCACGAGCAGCGGCTGGACGCGCTGGAGCGGAACCGCTGGCCGCTGCACGTCGTGGCGGCGGTCACGGCCGTCGCTGCTATCGGCCTCGGCATCTACCAGGCGCTCGGACACTGAATCGCCCCCCCCCCGGGGTGAACGCCGCCCGCCCGGGGGGGGGGCGGCTGCATGGCGGGGGGGGGTGGGGGCGGAGGGGCACGCCCGCTTCCCCCGCATTAACCCCCCCCCCCCCCCGGGGGGTTGGG
>NZ_JBHYUG010000058.1:1033-1480 GCF_042749375.1 Streptomyces sp. NPDC059477
GCTGCGGTTCTAGGGGCCCGCGAAAACACCCCGCGCGCGCCCACTATACCCCCCCCCCCCGGGTGTCCCCCGCCCCCGCGGGGGGGGGGCGCTTCGTCATGCTCTGGGGGCGGTGCGGGCGAGGGTCATCGCCCTGTTCCTCCGCTGAACCGCCCCGCCTGCCGGGTGGAGTTCGGTAAAGTGGGCAAAATCCCGGCTTCCCGCTGGTGAAAGCCCAGGCGGGCACCCTTAGTCCCCGCACAAGCGGGGGTGGTCCCGGCAATGTGCCCCTATGGGTTTGGTCAAGCTGTTTGTCCCCGCCCGAGCGGGGGTCCCCCGATGAAAGCCACAAGCTGAACCACCACGCCCCCTGCCACGGCGTGTCCGTGGCAGGGGGCGGTTCGGGATGTGCGGGGGGCGGACCGCGTTTGGGTGAAGTTGGTTGACCTACCACTTGTATCCCGGCCC
>NZ_JBHYUG010000058.1:1490-40730 GCF_042749375.1 Streptomyces sp. NPDC059477
TTTGCCTTGTTGTGAGCCCCCGGGGGGGGGGGGCCCCCCACCCACACCCCACCACCACCACCCCCCCCCCCCCCGCGCGGGGGGGGGGGGGGGGGGGGGGGCGTTTCGGCATGTCCGGGGGGCGTACCGCTTTTCGTTCAAGTTGGATGACATACAACTTGAAGCCCGGCCCTCGCGTCTCTCGTCCCCTCCGGGGGTGTAGCAAACGCGGTAATAAAATGACCGGGATTCCTACACCTGGGCGCTGACCTGCGGAACGTCAGGCACCACGTTGGGCGATGACCGCGTCCGTGTACGTTTCCCGAGTCAAATCGTCCTGCCCGATGCCAAGCTCGACGAGGACGGCCCGGACATCAGCCAGAGCGGCAGTGACGCCGCTCTCGTCTACGAGCGTCTCCACCTCCAGGAACGTCCCGTCGATCTCCGGGACGCGGACAAAGGTCGCGAGCATCCTCCGGTCGCGCGCCTCGAATTCATAGTTCCGGCACCGCTTCTCGAACGCGATGACCGGCACGTAGCCAAGGCCGCGCAGGATCGCGTGCGCCGCCCCCGAGTCCTCTACATACGTCTCGTGCTCCGGCTTTGAGCCGGACTCCGTGTCAACGGCCGCGCCCTTGAATGTGAGCAACGTTCGAGTGTGGCCGATGCCATGTACGGTCCGTACCCGCAGTTCCTTGTCCGCAGCGTCCAGCGACTGATCCGGCCTGTCGTAGTACGTGTCCTGGTATACCTCGACACGTGCTGTCGCACGGTCTTCCAGGTTCCGCATGACCGCTTCCGGCGAGTGGACGCGCGCCTTCAACTCGGCCTCGATCATGGCCGTCTCCTCTCTCTACACTGTGCGTTGCCCGTCGGCAATGATCGCCTCGAACATCCTTCGGAACCCACGGAACAGCGGCCCGTGAGGCGTCGCCATAACTTTGTACGTGGCCGACTCGTGTCCTTCCCATCCAGCGTCGAATGCGCCGACGAACAGGGTGGAGTCGGTGCGGATCAACCGCCACGTGGGCAGCATCTGGTAACGCCAGACACCGATGTCGAGTACGCCCGCCAGTTCCCTCAGCCGAGCTTCGGCCAGCCGTACCCCACCCGCGAGGGATTCAACGGACTCTCCGATCTCGGCTGCCCGGTGCGCCAGGGCGTCGCAGTCGGGATCGAGGAGCGCTATGCGGACGCGCAGTCCGTTGCCGCCTTGCTCGCGTGGTAGGCAGGCCCGCAGCAGGCTGTCGTTCAGCCCGATCAGCCCGAGTCCGCGCACCGCGAGCACGTCCAACTCTTGTGCTTCCCGGGCCTGCTGCTGGATCTCCTCGGCCGCCGAACTCTGCGCGGCGTACACGCGCACGACTTCGGGGAACGCCGCAAGGTCGAACGCGGCCCCGCCCAGGCGCTTCTCGCGGCTCGCGGCCAGGCCGAGCAGATGGCGAGCGTCGTCGGGCATGCGCAGTCCGTCGGCGATCCGCTCGTACACGTCGAGGCGGGATACCTCGCGCCGGGCATTGATGATCTCGTTGACGCGGGCCTGGGTCATCCCGGCTGCGGCGGCGATGCGGGCCTGGCTGGCTCCCGTGTACTGCTGTACGTGCCGGAACACGGCGCCCATGTCGCGTGCTCGCAGCGCCTGGCGGACCTCGGCGCGCTCCCATGCCCAGCCGGGCAGTTCGATCGGTGCCAGTGAAGTGCCCACAGTGCTGCCCCTGGTATCCACAAACGGATGGGAATGCATCTCACCGTGAGATTACCGGTGGGGGATCGAGTAAACACCATGCGCTACATGATCCTGGCCAGATCAGCAAGGCCCCGGCGACCGCGCAATCGGCCCCGGGGAGTGGCCAACGCTTCGAGGAGCGTCGACATGACGAACGCTACAGCTGGACCGCCCGAGAGGGCGAGCCGATGATCAGAACAGTTCAGGACATCCCGAGCGAGGCGCTGGACCTGCTCGCACTGCCGTTGCCCGGCTCCCTGACATACGACCAGGCGCGGGGGGCGGTCTGCGTCTGGGGCCCGGCCGAGGCCGCGCTGACCGGCGAGACGGCCGTCGACCTCGGCGAGCAGCAGGCCGACGGGCGCCGCCTGTTCCTGCGCGCCTGCCACCGCCACACCGGGGCGCACGCGTACCGCGCCCTCCAGGACCACGCACCCCTGTGCATGCCGTGCATCCGGGACGCGAGCAGCTGCCCCACCGGCATCGCCCTGCGACGACTCATGCGGGACGCGAGGCTGTCCCTATGAAGCGGTACCCCGGCCCCCCGGTGACTCTGGGCATGCCCCTGCCGCCCCCTCAGCCGCCCGCCAACTGCCAGCACTGCGCCGAGCTGATGCGCGAGCGCGCGCAGGCGATCGCCGAGCGGGACGGATCGCGCGCGTCGGACCTGGCCGTGCTGATTGACCGCCACCACCCGCTCGCCGGCAGCCTCCGGACTGCACAGTGACCGGGACCGGGTGGGAGCGCGTGGGCGTCGACGAGCAGTACACCGCCGCGCAGACCGCCTACCTCGCCTACGGCGACCACTGCCGCAGCTGTCTGGTCTGCGCTGCGGACAGCGAGACCTGCGCCGTGGCGCAGGCCCTGTGGGAGGCGTACACGGCGCGAGCGGAGACCAGCCTGTGACCGCCGCCCGCCCCTCAGTCGGTGAGCGGCGGGCGGTATCCCCTGCGGTCCCCGGCCGGGGCCCGCGCCCGGGCGCGCGCCCCCGCACCAAAGGCGCCGGGCCCGTGGGGGGGGGGGGGGGGGGCGGTCCCCGGGGGGGGCCGCGGCGGCGCCCCGGGCGCGGCCGGCCCCCGCAGGCACCAACGGCGCGTCGCCATGCGAGCACTCCTAGACTGGCGCGGCCCGCCCCGAGAGGAATTGATGCCCATGCGCTCCCGCCGGTTCCAAGCCTTCGCCCTCGACGCCCTGAAGAACACGCCGGGAGTGACCCGGGTCCAGACCCTGGAAGAAGCCGGGGACACGAAGGTCCCCAACGGCCTGGCCGTCACGGCGGACGGCAAGGAATCCCGCTGGGGCATCGTCGGCCAGCTCGCCGAGGGCGAGCGTCACGAACACGACGAGCAGCCGCAGCAGGGCACCCCGGCCGCCTGGGAGGAGCCGACGCCGGGCGACCCGGAGGGCTGGCTGGCCGCCGCGATCGGCCGGGCCGAGTCCCCGGAGATCGAGCGGATCGAGCGCTGGTCGACCCAGGAAGGCGCCCGCCCGGGCAGCCAGGGCCTGACGGTGTTCTTCCACAACACCGCCCGCGTCTTCGTCCGCAAGCTCTAGACCCTCCCCGCCGGCCGATCCGCGCCGGGCGGGGAGTTGCACAGCACGTCCAGTCCAGCACCACCACGCGAGTGAGGAGCTAGATATGGGATGCACGCAACACCGTCCAGGCGCCCGGTTCGATCCCGGCCGGTGCTCGGCGGCCTGCTCGGTCTGCGGAGCCTGGGTCGGCGCCGAACCCGGCCAGCCCGCCGCCCACCATCAGGCACAGGGCAGCCAGGAGACCTGCCTGGGAAGCGGACAGCCCACCCAGTGACCTGATTCTCTGACCTTCTACCGCGGCCCCGGCCGCCGGCACCCCGCCGACCGGGGCCGCTTGAAGCCCTCACCTTCAAATCGAAGGCGCTCACGCGCGAGGCAGATTCCGGCGGCAAAACACCAGGTCAAAGGCGTGGTCTCGGGATCCCGAATGTGCCTCAGAGCAAGATCCCATTAGAGGCGTTACAGCTTGATATCCGGGTTGCCACTGCCGGTACCGCCGCTGATCAGGAAGGACAGCCGGGCCCGCAGCAGCGCGCGCAGGATCCGGTCGCCGCCGGGCGGGACGGTGCCGGCCGTCACCAGTTCGCCGAGGGTGAACGCGCGCGGGCGCACAACCCTCAGGGACAGGCACGTACAGCCGATGGCCACCGGGGGCAGTACCGCGTGCAGCCGGGTGCCGTCGGGCAGGCGGGCGTCGACCCAGGGCCGGGCGTCGTCCAGGCGCCGCCCGGCGACCGCGGCCAGCCGCTGCGCGAGGCGCCGTACGGCCGCCGGGTCGGGGAAGGACACGGGCGTCAGCTCCAGACCGCCGCCGCGGTCCACCCAGACCCGGTCCGGCGCCGACACCAGGACGTCCGTCACCGAGGGGTCGGCGAGCAGCGGTTCCAGTGGGCCGCTGCCGATCAGCTCGGAGCGCAACTGCCGGGCCGCGCCGAGCACTTCGGCGTCGCCGAGCATCCGTCCCTGTTCGCGCAGGGCCTGCGCCACGCGCGCGGGCGTGGGTTCCGCGCCGCTCTCGGCGAGCCACTGCCGCACGCCGTCCAGCAGGGCGGGCCCCGGTCCCGTGCTCATGCCGCGCTCGCCTCGATCAGGGCGCGCTCCCAGAACCCCTTGCAGAAGCGGGCCAGCGGGCCGCGTCCGCCCGCCGCGGGCGGTGTCTTGCTCCCGTCGGGCCGCAGCAGTTGGGCTTCCACGGGCAGTTCCCCGGCGAGCGGCAGTCCGAGCAGCCGGGCCACCTCCCGGTCGTCGAGTCCGGGCGCGTACGGGCCACGGACGGCGACGCGCAGGTCCCGGAGCATCATTCCCACGGCGGACGCCATCCGTGCGGCGGCGGCGACCGCGCGGAGTTCGCCGGGGACGACGAGCAGTCCGATGTCGACCTGGGCGAGGACCTCGGTGACTCCGGGGTCGATCCGCCGGGGCAGGTCGACGACGACGGTGCCGCCCCGGCGCCGGGCTGCCGCGAGCACCGCGCGGACGGCCTGCGGCGGGACGGCGACGCGGTCGCCGCGGTCCCAGCTGAGCACCCGCAGCGCGTGCAGTTCGGGCAGGGACTCCTCCAGCGCGCCGGCCCCGAGCCGTCCCCGCGAGGCGGCGAACGCGGGCCAGCGCAGGCCCTCCGCGGTCTCGCCGCCGAGCAGGACATCGAGTCCGCCGCCCAGCGGATCGGCGTCCACCAGGAGGGTGCGCAGCCCCTCGTGCGCGGAGGTGACGGCGAGGGCGCAGGCCAGTGTGGACGCGCCGGCCCCGCCCCGGCCGCCCATCACCCCGACGGTCAGGGCGGGCCTGCCGACGCCCTCGACGACGTCGGCGATCCGGTCGATGAGCCACTGCTCGCCGTCGGGCAGCACCAGGACATGGTCGGCGCCGATGCGGACGGCCCGCTCCCACACCCCGGGGTCGTCCTGGTCGCGCCCGACGAGGACGACGCCCCGTCGCCGGGCGGCGCCGCGCACCCGTGCGGCGGCGTCGTCGCCGACCAGGATCAGTGGCGCGGCCTCCCAGCCGTCCCTGCGCTGTGGCACGCAGTGGTGGACCTCGGGTGTGGCCCCGGCCGCGGCGCACAGGCGCAGCAGGTCGTCCAGGAGTTCGGCGTCCTCGGTGAGGATGAGTGGTCCGGCCCGGCGTCCAGGGCCGGGAGGCGGTGGATCGTGGGTGACGGTGGTGGACATGGGTGGGACTCCCCCTTCGCTGCTCGACTCGCGCGGCTCCTGAGGCGCCGCGATTCCCCGCGTGTGAGAACCGGGGAACCGGAGCCTCCATTTGCACGGCCGAAGGAAACCGGCCAAACGCGTCCGAGAAACGGATCCGATGGATGCGAACTCGCGTCGATCCCGGCGCGTTGGAATGAGCGTGCAGCGATCCGGAAAATGATGTGGATCTTGGTCGAAAACTGTGGACAACTCGATGGTTGTGAATATCGCCGTCACCCATACCAGTGACCCCGTGCCACATCCCGTGCGACTTCCACAGCGCAGTCCAGGCACTACACACAGTGATGGATCATGAACATGCAAAAGGGGCGGCCTCAGCCGCCCCGACACGGCACCCCGGCCGCGAAAAGAAAGTAAAGAGACGCGAAACGCCGTCTGGACATGCGACGACCCCCGCCGGGGGGGAGAGCGGGGGTCGTCCCCACGGCCGACTCGGGGGGGGAGGAGCCGGACCGGGTTAGCACGGTCGCGAACGATCCGTGACTTCCATGGTGTACCCGAGAGCCCTCTCAGGCAAACCCACGCGCCTCACCTTACGCCGAATGGGCTGCCCCTATGCTCAAGGGCGTGGAAAACCACTCCTTGCCCCGCACAGCGGCCTTCTTTGACCTGGACAAGACGGTCATTGCGAAGTCGAGCACGCTCTCCTTCAGCAAGTCGTTCTACCAAGGCGGGCTGATCAACCGCCGGGCCGTCTTGCGCACCGCATATGCCCAGTTCGTGTTGCTCGTCGGCGGCATGGACCACGACCAGATGGAACGCACCCGCGCCTACCTCTCCCAGCTGGTCCGCGGCTGGGACGTCCGGCAGGTCAGGGAGATCGTCGCCGAGACCCTGCACGACATCATCGACCCCCTGATCTACGACGAGGCCGCCTCCCTCATCGAGGACCATCACATCGCCGGCCGCGATGTGGTGATCGTGTCCACGTCGGGCGCGGAGGTGGTCGAGCCGATCGGCGAACTGCTCGGCGCGGACCGCGTGGTGGCCACCCGGATGGTGATCGGCGGCGACGGCCGCTTCACCGGCGAGGTCGAGTACTACGCCTACGGCCCCACCAAGGCGGAGGCGATCCGGCAGCTCGCCGCGTCCGAGGGCTACGACCTCTCCCGCTGCTTCGCCTACAGCGACTCGGCGACCGATCTGCCGATGCTGGAGGCCGTCGGTCACCCGCACGCCGTGAATCCCGACCGCGCGCTGCGCCGCGAGGCCCTCGCGCGCGAGTGGCCGATTCTCGATTTCCACCGCCCGGTCCGCCTCAAGCAGCGGCTGCCCTCGTTCTCCGTACCGCCGCGTCCCGCCCTGGTGGCCGCCGCTGCCATAGGCGCCGCCGCAGCCACCGCCGGCCTGGTCTGGTACGCCAGCCGCCGCCGCGCGGCGGCCCCCCGATCCGTGGCCTGACCTGCCCCTTCCTCACCCGACCGGTCATGTACCGGTCACGCATCCCTCCAGCGTCGGCCCCACGTCGGCCATGCACACACCATTACCGTCCCTTTGAACCTTTTTGAACCTAAAAGTAAAGAACCACGGCCAGCTCTTCCGCTCCCAGCGGCGCCGGAGTAGAAAGGACTCAACGGCCCGCGAGACCAAGGACATATCCGAGAGGATCGCCTTATAACGCATTTGGCCCACGGACCGCGCAGGAGCACAGGGCACCCACGCGACGTCGACCCGTCGATTACGGGCCAGCCGCACCAGGTGACGGGCGAAGCACCCGACCTGATGGGCAATACATCGAGGACGCTTGGTAACCAGGTGCGAATGCCAGCGGCGGTACGAGACCTCGTACCGCCGCAACCCTGTACGACACTCCCGATCGGCCTCCCGCGCGGAGGCCGTTTTCATGGGCAGGCCTGCACCGCCCGCATGGGCGGGGCTGTTCCGCGCTCGTCCTCAGGACTGTTTTTACGCCGCCCCACGCTGCAACGCCTCGCACACCGCCGTCGACTCCCGCGCGCCCAGTTCGACCGCCCGCGCGCAGTGTGCGATCCAGGCCGCCATCCCCTCCGCCGTGCCGGACACATAGCCGTCGAGCGCGGCGAGATACGCCGTACGGCCCAACTCCGCGTGCCCGACCTCGGCGGGGCACACCGACTTCGGGTCCAGACCGCTGCCGACCAGCACGATCCGCTCGGCGGCCCGCGCGATCAGCCCGTTGTACGAGGCGAAGGGCCGCAGTGCCAGCAGCTCACCATGGACGACGGCGGCGGTGACCGGCGCCGGGGCCGACCCGCCCGCGATGATCAGCTCGCTCAGCCCCTCCAGCCGTGCGGAGACCTCGTCGGCGCCGGGCAGCTCCAGCTCGACCAGCGGCTCGTCGACGGACTCGCCCGCCAGGCGCGGGCGCCCCACCTCGTCGCCCTGGGTCGCGGCGGCGACCAGGTGCAGCCGGGCCAGTACCCGCAGCGGTGACTGACGCCAGATGGACAGCAGTTGCCCCGCCTCGGCGGTCAGCCGCAGCGCGGCGCCCATCACCTGCGCCTGGTCGTCCACACCGAAATCGCTGCGCCGACGCACCTCTTCGAGCGCCCAGTCGGCACCGGAGAGCGCGGCCGAGCCCCGCGCCCCGCGCAGCGCGGCCTCGGAGGTGATCTCGTTGCTGCGCCGCCGCATGACCCGGTGCCGGTACACCCGGTCCACGGCCTTGCGTACGGACTCGACGGAGTCGGCGACGCCGGGCAGCGAGCCCAGGGCCGCGAGCGGGTCGCCGGTCGCACCAGTCGTACTCATGGGTACGACCCTACGCACCCGGAGCGCGCACCCCACGAAGGAGTGGTCTTCTTCACGTCCCCGGGCCCCGCACACGCCGGGCACCACTACGCTTACTGAACATGAAAATTGCTTTCGTCGGGAAGGGCGGCAGCGGCAAGACCACCCTGTCGTCCCTGTTCATCCGTCATCTGGCCGCCACCGGCGCCCCTGTGGTCGCCGTCGACGCCGACATCAACCAGCACCTCGGGGCCGCTCTGGGCCTGGACGACGACCAGTCCGCCGCGCTGCCGGCCATGGGCGACCGGCTCCCGCTGATCAAGGACTACCTGCGCGGCAGCAACCCGCGCATCGGCTCCGCCCAGACCATGATCAAGACGACCCCGCCCGGCGAGGGCTCACGGCTGCTGCGGCTGCGCGAGAACAACCCGGTCTACGACGCCTGTGCCCGGCAGGTGGAACTCGACGGCGGGGCCGTCCGTTTGATGGTCACGGGCCCCTTCACGGAAGCGGATCTGGGGGTCGCCTGCTACCACTCCAAGACGGGAGCGGTGGAGCTGTGCCTGAACCATCTGATCGACGGACGTGACGAGTACGTCGTGGTCGACATGACAGCGGGTTCGGACTCCTTCGCCTCCGGCATGTTCACCCGCTTCGACATCACGTTCCTCGTCGCCGAGCCGACCCGGAAGGGGGTCTCCGTCTATCGCCAGTACAGGGAGTACGCCCGCGACTTCGGCGTCACCCTGAAGGTCGTCGGCAACAAGGTGCAGGGTCAGGACGACCTCGACTTCCTCCGCGCCGAGGTCGGGGACGACCTGCTCGTCACGGTGGGGCACTCGGACTGGGTGCGCTCCATGGAGAAGGGCCGCCCGCCCCGGTTCGATCTCCTGGAGGACCCCAACCACCACGCCCTGGAGCGGCTGCGGACTGCCACCGACGCGACGTACGCACTGCGCGACTGGGGGAACTACACCCGCCAGATGGTCCACTTCCATCTGAAGAACGCCCAGTCGTGGGGCAACGAGCGCACCGGAGCCGACCTGGCGTCCCAGGTCGACCCCGGCTTCGTACTCGGCGAGAGCATCGTCGCCACGGCCTGACACCGGACTCCGGCGGGACGACCCGCCCGGGGGCGCTCCGCGACCGCGGACACGGACCACAGCCCGCTGGCGACTGGCGGCTGGCGGCTGGCGGCTGACCAGTGGTCACTGGTCACTGATCACAGCCGATGGCCGCAGGGCCGCGGCCGGCGGTCGCGGGGCGCCGGGGCCGGGACCGTAAGGCCCGGCCTCCGGACAGCCCCTGCCGTGAGGCGGGCTACTTGCGGTCCGCCGGCGCCCCCGGGACGCCCTTGGGCGCCGGGGCCGGGGCGGCCGACAGGAAGGGCTCCCAGCCCTTCTCGGGGGCCTGCCCCACCTTCAGGGTGCGCAGCTTGGCCAAGGTCTTGGGGTCCTGGGCGTCGAGCCAGTCGGCGAGCTGACGGAACGACACGCAGCGCACCTCCGGCTTCGTGCACACCCCCTCGACGACCTCCTCGATGGCCCGCATGTAGGTGCCGCCGTTCCAGGACTCGAAGTGGTTGCCGATGATCAGCGGCGCGCGGTTGCCGTTGTAGGCCCGCTCGAAGCCCTGGATCAGGCCGTCACGCATCTGGTCGCCCCAGTACTCGTACTGGGACGGGTCACCCTGGGTGGTGGTGCCGGACTGGTTGACCATGAAGTTGTAGTCCATGGTGAGCTGCTCGTAGGTGTGTCCGGGGAAGGGGACGAGCTGCATGGACAGGTCCCACAGGCCCTCCTTCTTGCCGGGCCAGACCTGGTTGTTGACGCCGCTGGTGTCGTAGCGGAAGCCCAGCTCGGCGGCGGCCTTCGTGAAGTTCTTCTGGCCCTCCAGGCAGGGCGTGCGCGCGCCGATCAGCTCCCTGTCGTAGTCGAAGGGCAGCGGCGCGGCCTCGCGCAACCCGCTGTTGGTCTTCCAGGACTTCACGAACTGCTTGGCCTGGGCGATCTCGTCCTTCCATTCCTCGACCGACCACTCGCCCACGCCGCCGCCCTCGCCGCAGAAGTGGCCGTTGAAGTGGGTGCCGATCTCATTGCCCTCAAGCCAGGCGCCACGCAGTTGCTCGACAGTGTCGGCGATGCCTTCTGTGTCGTTGAAGCCGATGTCGGAGCGGCCCGGGGAGTGCTGCGGGGGCCGGTAGAGGTCGCGCTTTTCCTCCGGCAGCAGGTACACGCCGCTGAGGAAGTAGGTCATCGTGGCGTTGTTCTTCCGGGAGACCTCGCGGAAGTGCGAGAAGAGCTGCTGGCTGTCCTCGCCGGCGCCGTCCCAGGAGAACACCACGAACTGCGGCGGCTTCTCGCCGGGCCCCAGCCGTTCGGGGCGGGACAGGTGCGGCTGGGCACCGGTGAACGCGGTGGAACCGTCGCCGATGAGCCGGACCGCGCTCTTGGGCGCCGGGGCGGGCTGGGCCTTGTGCGCTCCGGCCGCCCCCTCCCCGGCACCGGTGGAGCCGATGCCGCAGCCGGCGAGCGACGCGGCACAGACCGCGGCGACCACGGCGCCCGCGGCGATCCTCTGGGTGGCGGCCATGTCCGCCCACCTTCTTCCTTCTCTCGGGCCAACGCTGATGAGGGCGCCTTCGGGTGACCCACCCGCCCTCACGGCAGGGCGCCACCGGGCACCTCGGCGTGGCACCGCCGGAAGGAACGGGGCGGCGCTTCGCCGGAAGCGCCGGCAGCGCGGCCAAGCTCGCACGGAACCGAGAAGGAATTAGTAAGACAAGCCGACTGAATTATTGATTAGCTCATATAGGTGATGCATTAGCCCATTTGCCCCTTAAGTCCATGCTTGACCTTTACTCTGGATTACGATCCGTTTACCGAGCGTTGATTTCATCCCGCCGCTGCAAAGCCGTGCCCCACGGCCGCGACCCGACCCCCGACCGACCGGGGACCCCCTGTTCCGCGACCGCGCCGCCCCGGAGGAGACGGGACCGATGTCAGCCTTCCGTACATTTCCCCAGGCCCTGGAGACCGCACGGGTCAAGGGCACCCGCCTCGTCGACACCCACCGCTCGCGGCCGGTCCGCCCGTCGCACCGCCCGCCCCCCGCCAAGGGCCGCCGCTTCCGCGTCGCCGGCGCCGATGTGTCGGCCTCCCTGGCGGTGTTCCTGATCGCTCTGCCACTGTCCCTGGGCATCGCGCTCGCCACCGGCGCCCCGCTCCAGGCTGGCCTGGTCGCCGCCGCCGTGGGCGGCCTGGTCGCCGGGCGGCTCGGCGGCTCCGCGCTCCAGGTCAGCGGCCCCGCCGCCGGACTGACGGTGGTCACCGCCGAGCTGATCCACCGCTACGGATGGCGGACGACGTGCGCCATCACCGTCCTCGCCGGACTCGCCCAACTGGGCCTCGGCTGTCTGCGGGTGGCGCGCTCGGCGCTCGCCGTCAGCCCCGCGATCGTGCACGGCATGCTCGCCGGGATCGGCGTCACCATCGCCGTCGCCCAACTGCACATCGTCCTCGGCGGCACCCCGCAGAGCGCCGTCCTGGACAATCTGGCCGCCCTGCCCGCACAGCTCGCGCACCTGCACCCGGCCGCCGTCTCGATGAGCGCGCTCACCCTCGCCCTGCTGCTGCTCTGGCCTCGGCTCCCCGGTCCCACCGGGCGGCTGCTGCGCAGAATCCCGGCCCCGCTCATCGCCGTCGCCGGGGCCACCGCGACCGCCTCGCTCGCCGGGATCGCCCTGCCCAAGGTGGAGCTGCCGTCCTGGCACAGCCACGCGCTGGCCGGACTGCCCGAGGGCCCGGCGCTCGGCATCGCCACCGCGGTGCTCACCACCACGCTGGTGTGCAGCGTGCAGTCGCTGCTCGGCGCGGTCGCCGTGGACAAGCTCGCCGCCGCCCGCCCCGGCCTGACCGCCAAGGTCGGCCGCTCCAACCTGGACCGTGAACTGCTCGGCCAGGGCGCCGCCAACATCGCCTCCGGGGCGCTCGGCGGACTGCCCGTAGCCGGGGTCGCCGTGCGCAGTACGGCGAATGTGAACGCGGGTGCCGTCAGCAGGAACTCCACGATGCTGCACGGCGTTCTCGTAGTAGTCGCCGCGCTGCTGATGGTCCCCATGCTGGAGCTGATCCCGCTCGCCTCGCTCGCCGCCCTGGTGATGGCGGTCGGCATCCAGATGGTGTCCCTGAACCACATCCGTACGGTGACCCGCCACCGAGAAGTGCTGGTCTACGCGGTCACCACCCTCGGCGTGGTGCTCCTCGGCGTCCTGGAGGGCGTGACGCTGGGTATCGCCGTCGCCGTGGCCGTCGCTCTCAACCGCCTGACCCGCACCCGCATCACCCACGACGACACGCCGGAAGGAGTCCATCACATGCATGTCAGAGGCCAGTTGACGTTCCTCGCCGTGCCCCGGCTCAGCCGTGCCCTGCACCATGTGCCGCACGGGGCCCATGTCGTCGTCGAGTTGGACGGCTCCTTCATGGACCACGCGGCGTTCGAGACCCTCCAGGACTGGCGCAACACCCACACCGCACAGGGCGGCACCGTCGAACTGGCCGGCCGTCGCGGCGGCACCCGCTTCACCGAACCCACCGTCACCCCACGGCTCGACCTGGACCAGCCCTCGTTCACAACGACCCCGTCGGGGGCGGAGTGCGCGGAGTGCGGTGAGGTCGGGGGTTCGGGGGGCGCCTCGGGCGGCGGAGGGGCGTCCGGAGCGGGAGTTGGCGGAACCGGAGGGGTCACGGGGGCGGCAGAATTCGCCGGAGCGGGAGGAGTCGCCGGAGCGGGAGGAGTCTCGGGAGCAGCAACGGGCGCTAAAGCGGCGATCGGAGCCGACCGGGGAGGCGTGGCCGGCGCGGTGGGGGCGGGGGGCTTGGCGGGAGTCGCGGTGGCCAATGGCTCTCTCGGGGCCAACGGTGGTGCCAGGGCCGAGGGTTCTACCGGGGTCAATGGTTCTACGGAGATCACGAGGACCACGGCGGCTACGGGGGCCATCAGCCCCACGAGCCCCGTGGACGCGCCCATCGCCGACTGCCGCTGCCGTCCGTGGACGCCGTGGCGCAACCACCAGTGCGAGCCGTCGGATTCACCGAAGGCGTTGGCGGCACTGGAGGCACTGGAGGCACTGGAACCATCGATGCCGGACGCCCTGCCGGGGCACCCCGCGCCCAGGCACCCCGCCCCCGAACCCGCCCTGCCCGACGTCACCGCACCCCACCACACCCCACCCGACCCCACCGCGCCCGACTCCACCACCGCCCACACCACGGCACCGCACCTCACCACCCGCGACCTCACCCCACCACCCCCGACCAACTCCACCCCGACCGCACCCCTGCACGGACTGGATGGCACCGGAGCCAGGACAGGCGCCACCGCAGCCGAACCCCATGGCACCGGACCCGGGACGAACGCCGACCCCGGCCCCAGCCCTAGCCCCGGCACGGACAAGGGAACGGGAACGAGCAAGGGACCTGGAACCGGGACCGGCACCGGCACCAAACCCGGGACGGGCACCGGCACCGGCACCCGCGCCGTAAACGCCCGCGCGGCGAGCGGGCATCAGCTGGCCCGAGGGATCAGCGCGTTCCAGCGGAACACCGCGCCGCTGGTGCGGAGCGAGCTGGCCCGGTTGGCGCGGGAGGGGCAACGGCCGTCCCAGCTGTTCCTCACCTGCACCGACTCCCGGGTCGTCACCTCGATGATCACGTCCAGTGGTCCAGGTGATCTGTTCGTGGTGCGCAACATGGGCAATCTGGTGCCGCTGCCCGGCGCGGAGAGCGGGGACGACTCGGTGGCGGCGGCGATCGAGTACGGGGTGGACGTACTGAAGGTGCGGTCGATCACGGTGTGCGGGCACTCGGGGTGCAGTGCGATGCAGGCGCTGTCCCACACCGAGCCCGGCGGGGCGCGGACGCCGTTCCGGCGGTGGCTGCGGCACGGGCTGCCCAGCCTGGAGCGGATGGCCGACACGGATCGCCCCGGGCCGACGCTGGCCGGGCGCCGCCCCGTGGACTCGATCGAGCAGCTGAGCCTGACCAATGTGGTGCAGCAGCTGGAGCATCTGCGCGCCCACGAGGCGGTGGCCCAGGCCCTGCGCGAAGGGGCGCTGGAGCTGCACGGGATGTACTTCCACGTGGGCGAGGCGCAGGCCTATCTACTCACCGAGCAGGGCGAGGACCGGGTGTTCGACGACGTACGGGGGGCGGAGGAACTGCCCAGCCGGGCGTGAGCGGCGTGGGGTCCGGCTGGCCGCGCCTCTCCGCCGGAAGGGAGGGGCGCTCTGCTCTCGTCGGCCGGGGGCCGCCAGCCCCGTCGTCCCGCGCGCCGCGCCCGCCCGACCCACGCCCCCACCCCTCACCGGCCTCCCCCGCACCGGCACCCCTCTACCGGCACCCACACCCACCGCCCTCCCCAGCACCACCACCAGCACCACCCCACCACTACCGGCACCGCCACTCACACCCCACGCACCCCACGCACCCCAGCCCCCCATTGGCGTGTGGCATGGAAGACACGGCGTGAACCCGGCGAGGATGGTGTCCGTGGGAAGGGGTGGAGCCGTGAACCTTTAGTACGACGTGTCCCATGCCCGACGGGAAAGGCCGGGAGGCACCGGTTCGGGTGACCCCGGAGCGCCCCCCTCCTCACAGGTCTAAACCAATTGCCCGTCGACCCTTGTCATCGGCCCCCCGCTTCTGGTGAGCTGTGGCCTGGGACACAACGGACACCCTTGGAAAGGGATATGTCGTGAGCAACGAAAGCCTGGCCAATCTGCTCAAGGAAGAACGCAGGTTCGCACCCCCCGCCGACCTGGCTGCCAACGCCAACGTCACGGCGGAGGCGTATGAACAGGCCAAGGCTGACAGGCTCGGCTTCTGGGCCACGCAGGCCCGCCGGCTGACCTGGGCCAAGGAGCCGGCCGAGACACTGGACTGGTCGAACCCGCCGTTCGCCAAATGGTTCAAGGACGGCACGCTCAACGTGGCGTACAACTGTGTGGACCGGCATGTGGAGGCCGGGCTCGGCGAGCGGGTCGCCATCCACTTCGAGGGGGAGCCGGGAGACAGCCGCGCGATCACCTACGCGCAGCTCAAGGACGAGGTGTCCAAGGCCGCGAACGCCCTGCTGGAGCTGGGCGTCGCCCAGGGCGACCGGGTCGCGATCTACATGCCGATGATTCCGGAGACGGCGGTCGCGATGCTCGCGTGCGCCCGGATCGGCGCCGCGCACTCCGTGGTGTTCGGCGGTTTCTCCGCCGACGCGCTGGCGACCCGGATCCAGGACGCCGACGCCAAGGTGGTCATCACCTCCGACGGCGGCTACCGCCGCGGCAAGCCGTCCGCGCTGAAGCCGGCCGTGGACGACGCGGTCGTCAAGGCGGGCAATGTCGAACATGTGCTCGTCGTGCGCCGCACCGGGCAGGACGTCGCCTGGGACGACACGCGGGACACGTGGTGGCACGAGATCGTCGAGCGGCAGTCGGCCGAGCACACGCCCGAGGCGTTCGAGGCCGAGCACCCGCTGTTCATCCTCTACACCTCGGGTACGACGGGTAAGCCCAAGGGCATCCTGCACACCTCCGGCGGCTATCTCACCCAGGCGTCGTACACCCACCACGCGGTCTTCGACCTCAAGCCGGAGACCGACGTCTACTGGTGCACGGCCGACGTCGGCTGGGTCACCGGGCACTCGTACATCGTCTACGGGCCGCTCTCCAACGGCGCCACGCAGGTGATGTACGAAGGCACGCCCGACACGCCGCACCAGGGGCGATTCTGGGAGATCGTGCAGAAGTACGGGGTGACGATCCTGTACACGGCGCCGACGGCGATCCGTACGTTCATGAAGTGGGGCGACGACATCCCCGCGAAGTTCGATCTGAGCAGTCTGCGGGTGCTGGGCTCGGTCGGCGAACCGATCAACCCCGAGGCGTGGATCTGGTACCGCAAGCACATCGGCGGCGACCGCACCCCGATCGTGGACACCTGGTGGCAGACCGAGACCGGCGCGATGATGATCTCCCCGCTGCCGGGCGTCACCGAGACCAAGCCGGGCTCCGCGCAGCGCGCGCTGCCCGGTATCTCCGCGACGGTCGTCGACGACGAGGCCAACGAGGTGCCGAACGGCGGTGGCGGCTATCTGGTCCTGACCGAGCCGTGGCCGTCGATGCTGCGCACCATCTGGGGCGACGACCAGCGGTTCCTCGACACGTACTGGTCGCGCTTCGAGGGCAAGTACTTCGCCGGTGACGGGGCGAAGAAGGACGACGACGGCGACATCTGGCTGCTCGGCCGGGTGGACGACGTGATGCTGGTGTCCGGTCACAACATCTCCACCACCGAGGTGGAGTCGGCGCTCGTCTCGCACCCCGCGGTCGCCGAGGCGGCGGTCGTCGGCGCGACGGACGAGACGACCGGTCAGGCGATCGTGGCGTTCGTCATCCTGCGCGGCACGGCCTCCGAGGACGAGGCCCTGGTCAACGACTTGCGCAACCACGTGGGCGCCACGCTCGGCCCGATCGCCAAGCCCAAGCGGATTCTGCCGGTGGCCGAGCTGCCCAAGACCCGCTCCGGCAAGATCATGCGCCGGCTGCTGCGCGATGTGGCCGAGAACCGGCAGATCGGCGATGTCACCACGCTCGCCGACTCCGCGGTCATGAACCTCATCCAGGCCCAGCTCCCGGCGGCGCCGAGCGAGGACTGACCAGCGGCGACCCGCCCGGCGGCGCGAAGGGGCACCCCGTACGGGGTGCCCCTTTCCCGTTCCGCGCCGCTCATCCCGTACGGTTAAAATAAGAACTGCGTCAACAACGCGACAAGATCGCGGATGCGTGACGTGAAGAACCGCGTGAAGATCGACAAAAGGTGTGCCGGGAAGTCTGGTCGGCAAGTGTCCCGTGCTGCTCACCGACCGGAGGTCTTACCGTGTCCGCGCCCTCGCGCCGCAAGGAGAACACCCAGCAGAACACCGGCCCCCGCAAGGTGCTGGGACGGCTGTCGCTGCCCGAGCGGAACTTCGTCGCGGACGCCCTGCGCACCGAGACCGTCGGCGGGGTGCTGCTGCTGATCGCCGCCGTGGCCGCGCTGATCTGGGCGAATGTGCCAGCGTTCGGCGACAGCTACGCGAGCGTCTCGGACTTCCACCTCGGTCCGGCGGCCCTCGGCCTCGATCTCTCCCTCGCGCACTGGGCCGCCGACGGGCTGCTCGCGATCTTCTTCTTCGTGGCCGGTATCGAACTGAAGCGCGAACTTGTCGCCGGTGATCTCCGCGACCCCAAGGCCGCCGCGCTGCCCGTGGTCGCCGCCCTGTGCGGGATGGCCGTACCGGCGCTGGTCTATCTGCTCACCAATGTGGCCGGCGGCGGCGCGCTCTCGGGCTGGGCCGTGCCCACCGCCACCGACATCGCCTTCGCGCTCGCCGTGCTCGCGGTCATCGGTACGTCACTGCCCAGCGCCCTGCGCGCGTTCCTGCTGACCCTCGCCGTGGTGGACGACCTGTTCGCCATCCTGATCATCGCGGTCTTCTTCACCGACCGACTGAACTTCGCCGCCCTGGGCGGGGCCGTGGCCGGCCTGGTGATCTTCTGGGTGCTGCTGCGCAAGGGCGTACGCGGCTGGTACATCTACGTGCCGCTCGCACTGGTGATCTGGGCACTGATGTACAACAGCGGCATCCACGCCACCATCGCGGGCGTCGCCATGGGCCTGATGCTGCGCTGCACCACCCACGACGACGAGAAGCACTCCCCCGGTGAGCACATCGAACACCTCGTACGACCGCTGTCGGCGGGCTTCGCGGTGCCGATGTTCGCCCTGTTCAGCGCGGGTGTGGTGGTGTCCGGCGGGGCGCTGCGGGATGTCTTCACCCAGCCCGAGACGCTCGGCGTGGTCCTCGGTCTGGTGGTCGGCAAGACGGTCGGCATCTTCGGCGGCACCTGGCTGACCGCCCGCTTCACCCGCGCCTCGCTCAGCGACGACCTGGCCTGGGCGGATGTCTTCGCGGTCGCCTCCCTCGCCGGTATCGGCTTCACCGTCTCGCTGCTGATCGGCGAACTCGCGTTCGACGGCGATGCCGCCCTGACCGGCGAGATCAAGGCCGCGGTGCTCATCGGCTCGCTCATCGCCGCCGTCCTCGCGACCGTGCTGCTGAAGATACGGAACGCCAAGTACCGGCGGATGGTCGAGGCCGAGGACCGCGACGACGACCTCGACGGCATCCCCGACATCTACGAGGAGCACGACCCGGCGTACCACTTGCGGATGGCGCGGATCTACGAGCACAAGGCCGCCGAACACCGCCGGATCGCCGAGGAACGGGCCGCCGAGGCGCGCCACGCGCTCGCCGAAGTGCCGGGCGGGGCGGGCGAGGAGAAGGACGGTCCGGCATGATCTGACGAGACGGTACAAAAGAGCGGGACCGTATGCGCCGAAATCTACGCGGAGCCGTAGCCACCAGGACGCGCGGAACGGGACCCCACGCACACGAGGGAGACCGCGATGAGCGCACCCGACGGCAGCCCGGTCGGCGCGGAACGCAGCGTCGGACAGCTGTTCGCCTCGGCGACCAGCGAGATGTCGGCGCTGGTCCACGACGAGATCGCGCTGGCCAAGGCGCAGCTCAAGCAGGACGTCAAGCGGGGCGCGATGAGCGGGGGCGCGTTCAGCGTGGCCGCCGTGGTGCTGCTGTTCTCCCTGCCGATGCTGAACTTCGCCCTGGCGTACGGCATCCGCACCTGGACCGGCTGGAACCTGGCGATCTGCTTCGTGCTGTCCTTCGCGGCGAACGTCCTGGTCGCGCTGATCCTGGCCCTGATCGGCCTGTTCTTCGCGAACAAGGCCAAGAAGGGCAGGGGCCCGCAGAAGGTCGCCGCGTCGGTGAAGGAGAGCGCGGGCGTGCTCCAGAACGCCAAGCCGCACCCGCGGCCCGAACTGGTGAAGGACCGGCCCGTACTGCCCGGGGAGCGGGTCCCCGAGGCCATCGAGGCCGGGGCGCGTACGTCATCATGACGGACCCCGCCACTCCATCGGCGCATCCCGCCTCGGTCGTACGGATCCCCCTGCCCGGCGGGCAGGCGGTGACGCACCGTGATGTGGCCGCCAATGGCGCCCGTTTCCACATCGCGGAACTCGGCGAGGGACCGCTGGTCATGCTGGTGCACGGCTTCCCCCAGTTCTGGTGGACCTGGCGGCATCAGCTGGTCACGCTCGCCGACGCCGGTTTCCGGGCCGTCGCCATGGATCTGCGCGGTGTCGGTGGCAGCGACCGCACCCCGCGCGGCTACGACCCGGCCAACCTCGCCCTCGACATCACCGGTGTGATCCGCTCCCTCGGCGAACCGGATGCCGCGCTGGTCGGCCATGACCTGGGCGGCTATCTGGCGTGGACGGCCGCGGTGATGCGCCCGAAGCTGGTACGGCGGCTGGTGGTCTCCTCGATGCCGCACCCCCGGCGCTGGCGTTCGGCGATGCTCTCCGACGCCCGGCAGACCGCCGCCAGCTCCTACATCTGGGGGTTCCAGCGGCCCTGGATCCCCGAGCGGCAACTGGTCGCGGACGAGGCCGCGCTGGTGGGGCGGCTGATCCGGGACTGGTCCGGGCCGCGGCTGCCGGACGACGAGGCGGTGGAGTCGTACCGGCGGGCGATGTGCATCCCGTCCACCGCGCACTGCTCGATCGAGCCGTACCGCTGGATGGTGCGCTCGCTGGCCCGGCCCGACGGGATCCAGTTCAACCGGCGGATGAAGCGGCCGGTGCGGGTGCCGACGCTGCATCTGCACGGCTCGCTGGACCCCGTGACGCGTACGCGCAGCGCCGCCGGGTCCGGGCAGTACGTGGAAGCGCCGTACCGGTGGCGGCTGTTCGACGGTCTGGGGCACTTCCCGCACGAGGAGGACCCGGCGGCGTTCTCGGGGGAACTGGTGAACTGGCTACGGGATCCGGAACCGGATCGGTGAGGGCGGCTCCGCCGGGTGGGGGGATTGTGAGCCGGCCGGGGCTCGGCTGACCGGCCGGGGCTTGGCGGGCCGGGGGGGGCTTGGGGACTGGCCCGGGGCCCCAGGAGTGAGCCTTCGGTAGCCGAAGGCCCCTGCGGCTGGGCGCTCCCCCGCCGGGAGGGGCGATGCCGGGCGGCCTGTCCGGCATGACCGGGCGGCATGACTGACCGTTGGTCAATCCCGGCCGTCTGGCCGAATGACCACGACCCCGCTCGGTGAGCGGGCCCTCGCGCCCGGTATCCGGATCTGAACACCTGTACTACGAACGGCCACTTGCCCGGCGCATAGGCCAATTGAGGGGCCTTGGCGAGGTTATCGACCTTGGGGCAGGGGCACACGTCCCGGTATGGGCTGGACGCACGATTACAGTGACGCCGCACGTGACCGCCGTTCATCGGGCGGTCCGACTTCCCACCAGCGGAGTGCTCCGCAACTCCAGGGCACCGACCCGCGGGTGGGCATTCCACGCATCCTGCGCCGCCGGGCCCGCTGGGTCTCCGTACGGCTGCGTCACCCACGCGGCTGACGCACCACCGCACCCCTCACCTCACAGCGCGCAGCTGTCGCTGTCCACCTGCTGGTTCGCGGTGCGTCCCTTGGCGATGTCCTCGCTGATCTCGTCCACGGTGAGCGCGTACCCGGTCTCGGCGTCGTCCAGCGACTTGGCGAAGACCACGCCGTAGACCTCGCCCTCGGGGGTGAGCAGCGGACCGCCGGAGTTGCCCTGGCGGACGGTCGCGTACAGCGAGTACACGTCACGGTGGACGGTGCCGCGGTGGTAGATGTCCGGGCCGTTGGCCGGGATCCGGCCGCGCACCCGGGCCGCGCGCACGTCGTACGCCCCGTTCTCCGGGAACCCGGCGACGATCGCGCCGTCGCCGCTCTCGGCGTCGGTGGACGTGAACTTCAGGGCGGGCGCGTCGAGGTCGGGGACGTCGAGGACGGCGATGTCGCGCTGCCAGTCGTAGAGCACGACCGTCGCGTCGTAGCGCCGACCCTCGCCGCCTATCTGGACGGTGGGCTCGTCGACGCCGCCGACGACATGCGCGTTGGTCATGACGCGGCGGTCGGCGAACACGAAACCGGTGCCCTCAAGGACCTTGCCGCAGCTCTGCGCGGTGCCCATCACCTTGACGATGGACTGCTTCGCGCGCGTGGCGACCTCGCTGCCTGCCAGCGCCGGGTCGGGCGGCTGGACGTCGGTGATCGGCTCGTTGGAGAACGGGCTGAAGACCTGCGGGAAGCCGTTCTGCGCGAGGACGGAGGAGAAATCGGCGAACCAGGTGTCGGCCTGCTCGGGCAGCGCGCGCGAGACCCCGAGCAGCACCTTCGAACTGCGCACCTCCTTGCCCAGCGTGGGCAGGGTGGTACCGGCCAGCGCGGAGCCGATCAGCCAGGCCACCAGCAGCATCGCGACGACGTTGACCAGGGCGCCGCCCGTGGCGTCCAGCGCGCGGGCCGGGGACCAGGTGATGTACCGGCGCAGCTTGTTGCCGAGATGGGTGGTCAGGGCCTGTCCGATCGAGGCGCAGACGATCACCACGATGACCGCGACCACGGCGGCGGTCGTACTCACCTGGGTGTTGTCGGTGAGCGCGTCCCAGATCACCGGGAGGGCGTAGACGGCGACGAGACCGCCGCCGAGGAAGCCGATCACCGACAGGATGCCGACGACGAAGCCCTGTCGATAGCCGACGATCGCGAACCAGACGGCAGCGACCAGCAACAGGATGTCCAGCACGTTCACCGTTTTCGGCCTCGCCTCGTCATTCTCCGGTCACGGGGACCCGCCACAGGGCCGGACCGCGCCCGGCGCGCGAGGGCACGCGGACATGGCCTTTCCCGGCGGAACACAGCACGGCGACCACCCTGTCATGACCGCCAGTCGAGCGGGACCTGCTTCTCCTGGTCCCAGGGCCGCTCCCAGCCCGAGTAGTGGAGCAGGCGGTCGATGATGCCCGCCGTGAAGCCCCACACGAGGGCGGAGTTGACCAGAAATGCCGGGCCCTTGTGGCCTCTGGGGTGGATGGCCATGGCGCGGTTCGCGGGGTCCGTGAGATCCGCCACCGGCACGGTGAAGACCCGCGCGGTCTCGTTCGGATCCACCACGCCGACCGGTGTCGGCTCGCGCCACCAGCCGAGCACCGGGCTGACGACGAAGCCGCTGACCGGGATGTACAGCTTGGGCAGCACGCCGAAGAGCTGGACCCCGGCCGGATCGAGCCCGGTCTCCTCCTCGGCCTCCCGCAGCGCCGCCCGCAGCGGCCCGTCACCCTGCGGATCGCCATCCTCCGGATCCAGTGATCCGCCCGGGAAGGCCGGCTGCCCCGCGTGCTCGCGCAGGGAGGTGGCCCGCTCCATCAGCAGCAGCTCGGGCCCCCGCAGTCCGTCCCCGAAGAGAATGAGCACGGCGGACTGCCGCCCGCCCCCGTCCTCCGGCGGCAGAAACCGGCTGAGCTGCGGCGGCTCGACCGTCTCCGCGGCATGCACCACCGGATCCAGCCACCCCGGCAGCCCGTCCTTGCTGACCATCACCGGCCCGCCCTGCGTATCGCTGGCCCGCATCATCACCACCCCCGTCGTTCTGTGAGATCCAACGCCCCGGGCTTCCGAGATCGTTCCGGATGGGGCGGGGGCGTGGGTGGTGGAGTGAGGCGCGAGGTGTCATCGGGACGGCGCGCGCGGTGGACCTTGTGCGCCGGTGCGAGGAGCACGAGGGGGTGCGCGGGCGGGCGGTGGGCGTGCTTCCGGGCGGGCGCGGCCCGGTCCGGGTACGGCACCCGCGCCCGGTGTCCGTCCGGCGGGCGGTGACCGGTCATCCCGCCCCCAGCGGCGGGGCGGGCTTGCCGCCCGCGTCGAGATAGGACTGCGGCGGGTTGAGGCGCTGGCCGGGGAAGCCGCCCTTCTCGTACTTGAGGAGCTTCTGGGCCTTCTCGGGGTCCGTCTCGCCCTCGCCGTACGCCGGGCAGAGCGGGGCGATGGGGCAGGCGCCGCAGGCGGGCTTGCGGGCGTGGCAGATGCGGCGGCCGTGGAAGATCACGTGGTGCGAGAGCATCGTCCACTCGCTCTTGGGGAACAGCGCCCCGACCGCCGCCTCGATCTTGTCGGGGTCGGTCTCCTCGGTCCACCGCCAGCGCCGTACCAGCCGCTGGAAGTGCGTGTCCACGGTGATGCCGGGGCGGCCGAAGGCGTTGCCGAGCACCACGAACGCCGTTTTGCGGCCCACGCCGGGCAGGGTGACCAGGTCTTCCAGCCGGCCGGGCACCTCGCCGCCGAACTTCTCGGTCAGGCCCTTCGACAGCCCTATCACCGACTTGGTCTTGGCCCGGAAGAAGCCGGTCGGGCGCAGGATCTCCTCGACCTCGTCCGGATTGGCGGCGGCCAGATCCTCCGGCGTGGGGTACTTGGCGAAGAGCGCCGGTGTCGTCTGGTTGACGCGCAGGTCGGTGGTCTGGGCGGAGAGCACCGTGGCGACGAGCAGCTGGAAGGGGTTCTCGAAGTCCAGCTCCGGGTGGGCGTACGGATAGACCTCGGCCAGCTCCCGGTCGATCCGGCGGGCGCGGCGGACCAGCGCGGTGTGCGATTCGGTCTTCGCGGCGCCCGGATTCTTGGCCGGGGGTGGGGTGGCGGCGGACTTCTTGGCGGCGGCGACCGCGGTGTTCTTGGCGGCGGTGTTCTTGGCGACGGTTTTCTTCGCGACGGCTGTTTTCCCGGCGGCTGTCTTTCCAGTCGCGGTCTTCCCGGCGGCCGACTTCCCGGCGGCCTTCTTGCCGACCGCCGCTTTCGCCGCCGTCGCCTTCGCCGGGGGCGGCGTCTTCGCTGAGGCCGTCGTCTTCGCGGGCGCCTTCTTCGTGGCCGTCGATCTCCTGGCCACGGTCTTCTTCGCCGCCGCCTTCCTCACCGCCGGTTGCTTCACCACCGGTTTCTGCACCGGTGCCGACTCTTTCCCGCCAGCCTCTTTCGCCCCTTTGTCCGTTTTCACTCCACCCTCGGACTCCTGTTCGCCCACAGCGGAATCACGCCCTGCTGCCACTCGTCCAGCCCCCTCGGCCTGCGCTCTCACCGGCGATTTGGACACCCGGCCAGCCTACGACCCGGCACCGACATCCGCCCCGGACCTCAAAGATCGGCCCCCAATTGGACCCCTGCCGCTTACCAGGGCACACCAGTACGGCATCCTTGTGACAGATCACACTGTTTGGACCGTCCGGCAAAATGGGGACCACGGACCCCTGATACACGGGGAAAGATCCCCTGAGCAGGTCGACAAGGAGACAACTCGTGGACGACGTTCTGCGGCGCAATCCGCTCTTCGCGGCTCTTGACGACGAGCAGGCCGCTGAGCTGCGTGCCTCCATGAGCGAGGTGACCCTCGCGCGGGGCGACTCGCTGTTCCACGAGGGCGACCCCGGCGACCGGTTGTACGTGGTCACCGAGGGCAAGGTCAAACTGCACCGCACCTCTCCCGACGGCCGCGAGAACATGCTCGCCGTCGTCGGCCCCGGCGAGCTGATCGGCGAGCTGTCGCTGTTCGACCCGGGCCCGCGCACGGCGACCGCCACCGCGCTGACCGAGGTCAAGCTGCTCGGTCTGGGCCACGGCGACCTCCAGCCCTGGCTCAACGCGCGTCCCGAGGTCGCCGCCGCACTGCTGCGGGCCGTCGCCCGTCGGCTGCGCAAGACCAACGACGCCATGTCCGACCTGGTCTTCTCGGACGTCCCGGGCCGGGTCGCGCGCGCCCTGCTGGACCTCTCCCGCCGCTTCGGCGTGCAGTCCGAGGAAGGCATCCACGTCGTCCACGACCTCACGCAGGAGGAGCTGGCCCAGCTGGTCGGCGCGTCCCGCGAGACGGTCAACAAGGCCCTCGCCGACTTCGCCCAGCGCGGGTGGCTCCGCCTGGAGGCGCGCGCGGTGATCCTGCTGGACGTCGAGCGCCTCGCGAAGCGCTCACGCTGACGCCACGGACGCCCTGAGGGCGCCCAGCTCCCCGAGGGGACCTTCCTCGGGGAGCGCCCACCGGAGACCTCCGCCCGGGCTCCTGAGGAGTTCCCCTGGGGACCCCTGAGGGCCGCCGAAAATGGCAGGCCCCAGGGAGCGGTCCCCGGCACAGTGGCCACATGTCCGGACCCCCGCCCGACCCCAGGGGACTCGACCCGCAGGGCTACATCGCCCCTGAGGGCTCCCTCGCGCGCGTGCCGCCCCCTTTCCGTCCCGTTGTCGCCGCCGCGTGCGAGCGGCTCCCGCTGGTCTTCGGCGAGCGGCTGAACAGCGCGTACGTGTACGGATCGGTTCCGCGCGGCACCGCGCGGGTCGGCCGCAGCGATCTCGATCTGCTGATCGCCCTGCGCGCGGAGCCCACCGACGCCGACCGCGCGGACGCACGCGCGCTGGACGAGGCGCTCGACAAGGAGTTCCACCAGATCGACGGCGCCGCGACCCTCGTGGTCGGCCGGGAGCAGGTGCTGAGCGAGCTGGAGCGGCACGACCTGGGATGGTTCATCGCGTGTCTGTGCACGCACCTGCTCGGCGAGGATCTCGCCGCCCGGCTGCCGCGCTACCGGCCCGACTCGCTGCTCGCCCGTGAGACCAACGGCGATCTCGCCCTGCTGCTGCCCCGCTGGCGGGAGCGCATCGCCGCCACGGACGGCTCGGAGACGGCTCTGCGGCCCCTCGTGCGGTACATGTCCCGGCATCTGGTGCGCACCGGCTTCACGCTCGTCATGCCCCGCTGGCAGGGCTGGACCAGCGACCTGCGCGAGATGGCCGACGCCTTCGGCGCGTACTACCCCGCCCGCGCGCGGCAGATGCGGGCGGCGGCTCTACTGGGCCACGCTCCGCGCGGGGACGCGGCCGTACTGCGCGCCTATGTCGACGACCTCGGACCGTGGCTCGCCGACGAGTACGCGCGCGTGCACGGCGTCAAGGCACCCCGGCCCTCCTAGGCACGCGCCGCGCCACCGGGGCCTGCCGCCGGCGGTCAGATGAGCCCGTGCTCCGTCAGATACTCCAGCTGCGCCCGTACGGACAGCTCCGCCGCGGGCCACAAGGAGCGGTCCACGTCGGCGTACACATGGGCGACGATCTCGGGGACGCCGCGACAGCCGTCCTCCACGGCCGTCTCGACCTGGGCGAGGCGGTGGGCGCGGTGGGCGAGGTAGTACTCCACGGCGCCCTGTGCGTCCTCCAGGACCGGTCCGTGGCCCGGCAGGACGGTGTGGACACCGTCGTCGACGGTGAGGGACCGCAGCCGCCGCAGCGAGTCCAGATAGTCGCCCAGGCGGCCGTCGGGGTGCGCCACGACCGTCGTACCGCGCCCCAGGATGGTGTCGCCCGTGAGGACCGCCCGGTCGGCGGGGAGATGGAAGCTCAGGGAGTCCGCGGTGTGCCCGGGGGTCGGTACGACCCGCAGCTCCAGGCCGCCGACGGCGACCACGTCCCCGGCGCCCAGGCCCTCGTCGCCCAGGCGCAGGGCCGGGTCCAGCGCGCGTACCGGGCTCGACGTCAGCTCGGCGAAGCGCGCGGCGCCCTCGGCGTGGTCGGGGTGGCCGTGGGTGAGGAGGGTGAGCGCGACACGCCGGCCCGCCTGCTCGGCGGTGGCGATGACGTGGCGCAGATGGGTGTCGTCCAGGGGGCCCGGGTCGATCACGACCGCGAGGTCGGAGTCCGGCTCGGCGAGGATCCAGGTGTTGGTGCCGTCCAGGGTCATCGCGGAAGAGTTGGGCGCGAGAACATTGACGGCCCGCGCGGTGGCCGGTCCGGAGAGGACCCCGCCGCGCGGCTGGCCGGGAAGGGCGCTGGCGTCGGTCATGCGGGGGCTCCACCGGTCGGGATGTGCAGGGTGAACTCGGCGTGTCCGGGCCAGGACAGCACGATCTCGCCGCCCACCAGACGGCCCTTGGCCAGCACGGGCGTCAGATCCCGGCCGGGCGCGGCGGCCAGCGCGTCGTCGGCCGAGCCGTACGCGGCCAACTGGCGCAGTGCCGCGATGGTGGGCGGCAGCATCAGCAGCTCGCCCTTGTCGTACCCGGCGGCGGCGTCCGCGGGCCGGATCCACACCGTGCGGTCGGCCTCGGTGGAGGCGTTGCGGGTGCGCTGCCCGGCGGGCAGGGCGGCGACGAAGAACCAGGTGTCGTACCGGCGGGCCTCGAACTCGGGCGTGATCCAGCGCGCCCACGCGGACAGCAGGTCGGAGCGGAGCACCAGGCCGCGGCGGTCCAGGAACTGGGCGAAGGACTCCTCACGCGCGACGAGCGCCGCGCGGTCCGCCTCCCAGGCGTCGCCCGTGGTGTCGCCCACGACCGACTCGGGGTCCGGCCCGGCGAGCAGCACGCCCGCCTCCTCGTACGTCTCGCGCACGGCCGCGCAGACGATCGCCTGGGCCTGCCGCTCGTCGACTCCGAGGCGTTCGGCCCACCACGCGCGCGGGGGGCCCGCCCAGCGGATGTGGTGATCGTCGTCGCGCGGATCGACGCCGCCGCCCGGATACGCGTACGCGCCTCCGGCGAAGGCCATGGAGGCGCGTCTGCGCAGCATGTGGACGACGGGACCGGCGGCGGTGTCCTTCAGGAGCATCACCGTGGCCGCCGCCCTGGGGACGACCGGGGTGAGACCGCCCTCGGTGAGGGCGCGGATCCGGTCCGGCCAGTCCGCTGGGTACAACTGCCCATGAGCCATGGGCGGAGGCTATCCGGTGGGGCGCGGATGTTCGAGAGGCGACGATCACCCGCGCGGGGTCCCCGTGGAGGAGAGGGGGTCCCCGCAGCGGGGCGGAACGGTTCAGTCCGCGGTCAGCTCGACCTGCACCTCGACCTCGACCGGCGCGTCCAGCGGCAGCACCGCCACGCCCACGGCACTGCGCGCGTGCACGCCCTTGTCGCCGAGCACCGCGCCGAGCAGCTCGCTGGCGCCATTGAGCACGGCGGGCTGGCCGGTGAAGTCGGACGCCGAGGCGACGTACCCGACGACCTTCACCACGCGCGCGATGCGGTCCAGATCACCGGCGACGGACTTGACGGCCGCGAGCGCGTTCAGCGCGCAGGTGCGGGCCAGCTCCTTGGCCTCCTCCGGGGTGACCTCCGCGCCCACCTTGCCGGTGACCGGCAGCTTGCCGTCCACCATGGGCAGCTGGCCCGCCGTGTAGACGTACGGCCCGGTCCGCACGGCCGGCTGGTACGCGGCGAGCGGCGGCACCACCTGCGGCAGCGTCAGGCCCAGCTCGGCGAGTCGCGCCTCGACAGCGCTCACGCCTGCTTCTCCCGCTTCAGGTAGGCCACCAGTTGCTCGGGGTTGGGGCCGGGCACCACCTGCACCAGCTCCCAGCCGTCCTCGCCCCAGGTGTCCAGGATCTGCTTCGTGGCATGGACGAGCAGCGGCACGGTTGCGTATTCCCACTTGGTCATGGGGCGACTGTATCGGCTGGGGACGGGGGCGTTTCGGGGGCCGGGGAGGGGACGCTTCAGCGGCCGGGGCCGGGTGGCTTCGGGTGGCAGTGACGGGTCGCGTCAGGGGCCGGGGGCGGGTGGCTTCGGGTGACAGTGGCGGATCGCGTCAGGGGCCAGGGGCGGGTCGCTCCAGAGGGCGGGTCGTTTCAGGTGGCGGGGGCGGCGGCCCTTCCGGCCGGGACCCGGCCGTGCACCCGGCCATGGACCGGCAGCGGAGCCCCACCCCGGCCTCATCCCGGCCCCGCCCAGGCCCTGCTCCACCCCTCCCCTTCCCCTCCCCCACCCCTCCCCGGCGCTCCCCACCCCTCCCCCGCCCCGCGCCGTCCCGAAGCGTGGGCCATGGCTTTTCCACGGGCCTCGGTTGTCCACAGCCTCGGATCCTCCCGGTTGTACCGGGCGCGAACTGGTTACGCTCGAATACGTGAGCAGGCTCCAGGTCGTCAGTGGCAAGGGCGGGACCGGAAAGACGACGGTCGCCGCCGCACTCGCGCTCGCCCTCGCGACGGAGGGGAAGCGGACCCTTCTCGTCGAGGTCGAGGGCCGGCAGGGCATCGCCCAGCTCTTCGAGACGGAGGCGTTGCCCTACGAGGAACGGAAAATCGCCGTCGCACGAGGCGGCGGCGCGGTGTACGCGCTGGCCATCGACCCCGAACTGGCCCTTCTGGACTACCTCCAGATGTTCTACAAGATGGGCAGCGCGGGCCGGGCCCTGCGCAAGCTCGGCGCGATCGACTTCGCCACCACCGTCGCCCCGGGCGTCCGGGACGTCCTGCTGACCGGCAAGGCGTGCGAGGCGGTCCGCCGCAAGGACAGGAACGGCCGGTTCGTGTACGACTACGTCGTCATGGACGCCCCGCCCACGGGCCGCATCACACGCTTTCTGAATGTCAACGACGAGGTGGCCGGGCTGGCGAAGATCGGCCCGATACACAATCAGGCGCAGGCCGTGATGCGGGTGCTGAAGTCGCCGGAGACGGCCGTCCATCTGGTGACACTGCTGGAGGAGATGCCGGTCCAGGAGACCGCCGACGGCATCGCCGAACTGCGCGCCGCGCGGCTCCCGGTGGGCCGGATCATCGTCAACATGGTCCGCCCCGAGCTGCTGGACGAGGCCGGACTGGACCTCGTACGGAACACCGGGCGGGCGGACTTCGCGCGGTCGCTGTCGGCGGCGGGGCTCGGCGGGGCTCGGCGCGGGCAGAACGCCGAGCGGCTGGTGGACCCGCTGCTGGCCCAGGCCGAGGAGTACGCGGAGCGGTACGCGCTGGAGCACGAGCAGCGGGCCCAGCTGGCCGAGCTGGGCCTGCCGCTGCACGAACTGCCGCTGCTCGCCGAGGGTCTGGACCTGGCGGGCCTGTACGAACTCGCCTCGGAGCTGCGGAAGCAGGGGATCTCATGACACCGGACCCGGCCGCCCACACACAGGACGGCGCCCGTCGGCTGACGCCCGCGCGCGTGCTCGACGTCGATCCCCTGCTGGACGACCGGGGGACCCGGATCGTGGTGTGCTGCGGCTCGGGCGGGGTCGGCAAGACGACCACAGCGGCGGCCCTCGGCCTGCGCGCCGCCGAGCGCGGCCGGAAGGTGGTCGTGCTCACGATCGACCCGGCGCGCCGCCTCGCCCAGTCGATGGGCATCGACTCGCTCGACAACACCCCGCGCCGGGTCAAGGGCGTGGACGGCGGGGGCGAGCTGCACGCCATGATGCTCGACATGAAGCGCACCTTCGACGAGATCGTCGAGGCGCACGCGGATCCCGCGCGGGCGGCGGCGATCCTGTCGAACCCCTTCTACCAGTCGCTGTCCGCGGGCTTCGCCGGCACGCAGGAGTACATGGCGATGGAGAAGCTGGGCCAGCTCCGGGCGCGGGACGAGTGGGACCTGATCGTGGTCGACACGCCGCCATCGCGCTCGGCGCTGGACTTCCTGGACGCGCCGAAGCGGCTGGGTTCCTTCCTCGACGGCAAGCTGATCCGGGTGCTGCTGGCCCCGGCCAAGGTCGGCGGACGCGCGGGGATGAAGTTTCTGAACGTCGGGATGTCGATGATGACCGGCGCCCTGGGCAAGGTGCTCGGGGGGCAGCTGCTCAGGGACGTGCAGACGTTCGTGGCGGCCATGGACTCGATGTTCGGCGGTTTCCGCACCCGCGCGGACGCCACGTACAAGCTGCTTCAGGCGCCCGGCACGGCGTTCCTGGTGGTGGCGGCGCCGGAGCGGGACGCGTTGCGGGAGGCGGCGTATTTCGTGGAGCGGCTGGCCGCGGAGGACATGCCGCTCGCGGGTCTGGTCCTCAACCGGGTGCACGGCAGCGGCGCCGACCGGCTGTCGGCCGAGCGCGCGCTCGCCGCCGCGGAAAATCTTGAGGAGCCCCGCATTGTGGATCAGGGGGGCGGGAAAGCTGGTCTTCGTAACTCTCCCGACATCTACGGCAGTTCAGCACCCGCCGGTTCCCGGACCGCCGATTCCCAGACCACCGGTCTCGAAACCGCTGGCCCCGAAACCACCGGTTCCGAGATCACTGATTCCGAAACCACGGATTCCGAGACCTCCGGTGCCGAAAGCATCGGCCCGGACGCCACCGGCACCCCGCTCCCCGGCTCCGAGACCGCCACGCCCGACGCAGGCTCCCCCGCCACGCCGGACCGGCATCCCGCGGTGACCTCGGACGCCGATCCGGAATCAAGCCCTGAGACGACTCCGGACCCGCAGGGAAACGCCGAGCGCGCGGTCGATCTGCTCACCGCGAGCCTGCTGCGCCTGCATGCCGAACGGATGCATCTGCTGGCCCGCGAGCGGCGCACGCGTGACCGCTTCACCGCGCGTCACCCCGAGGTCGCGGTGGCCGAGGTGGCCGCGCTGCCCGGCGATGTGCACGATCTCGCGGGACTGCGGGACATCGGCAACCGGATGGCGGCGAACGCCGGGCGCGCGGAGGGGCTTGAGGGCGCGTCCGAGCAGCCTGAAGGCGCGTCTGAAGGGGTGACAGGGGGCGAGTGATCGAGTGATGGGAGCGAGGAGCGGGAGCGGGGCGGGCAAGTGGCGGCGAGTGAGGAAAGTCACTCCCACCTGCACAGCGGCCCATATCGAGCCGGCACCTGCACAGCAGCGACTATCGCGCCGACGCCGGGCCCACGGCGTACCGGACGGACACCGGACTCCGAAAGACGTCCGGGTCGACGGCACCGCACCCCGAACCCGGGCAACCGGGCGCCCGGAGACCGTCAGCCGAACCGGAACCGGGACAGCTGAACGGAGACCCAGACAGCTGAACCAAGCCCCGGACAGGTGAACCGAGCCCCAGAAAGGTGAACCGGAACCCGGACTGGTGAACCGGGGCGCCCCGCAGGGCGCGTGCCCTCAGCCCACCGCCGCGCGGCTTCAGCCCACCGCCGCGTAGTTCTCGTACACCTCGTCGTCATCGAGCGGCAGCAGTCCGGCCCCCCGCTCGTACTCCGTCCGCGCTGTCTCCAGGAGTCGGCGCCAAGAGGTGACGGTGGGCCGCCTGCGCAGCAGGGCGCGGCGCTCCCGCTCGGTCATCCCTCCCCACACGCCGAACTCGACGCGGTTGTCCAGCGCATCGGCCAGGCACTCCGTGCGCACCGGGCAGCCGGTGCACACCGCCTTGGCCCTGTTCTGCGCTGCTCCTTGAACGAACAGTTCATCCGGATCGGTAGTGCGGCAGGCCGCCTGCGCACTCCAGTCGGTTACCCAGCCCATACCGGCGCCGTCCTCTCCCGAATCGAGGCTCCCCCACGGCGGCAGCGGCATATTCACCGCCGCCAGTTGAGGACGTTACGGAAGGTGGGCACAGCGCAACACCCCCTTCGGGCCCAATCTTGAATGGCCCGAACGGACTATGCGTAAGCGGCAGATCACCCGGGGGAGTGAGCGGGCGACATGCGTGACCATCCCGGCAAACCGGGGCACTTCTACTGAGCCACAACGGACGCCATATGACACACAAGGCGGTTTCGGACACGCCCCTCGCAAAAAAATTCGGGGAACGTCCGGAACGTTTCGGGGTCGCCGGACGTATTGATACGTAGCCCTACTGCTGTGACAGTTGAGCGCAGCTTAGGCCAAGGCATATACGCGTGTCCGGCGAATGAGAACGTAGGCTGCCCCCATGCCAAAGAACCGCTCGGGCGGTGGTCTGTCCCCGATGCAGCAGGCCGCCAAGTTCCTCGGTGTCAGCGTGCTCGCAGGTGCCGTCATGGCCGGGATCGCGCTGCCCGCCGTCGGTGCCATCGGACTCGCGGCGAAGGGATCGGTGGAGAGCTTCGACGAGCTGCCCGCCAATCTGAAGACCCCGCCGCTGAGCCAGCGCACCACGATCCTCGACGCCGATGGCGGCCTGATCGCCACGGTCTACTCGCGCGACCGCACCGTGGTCGACCTCAAGGACGTCTCCCCGTACATGCAGAAGGCGATCGTCGCCATCGAGGACGCGCGCTTCTACCAGCACGGCGCGGTGGACCTCAAGGGCGTGCTGCGCGCCCTGAACGCGAACGCGCAGAGCGGTGGCGTCGCCGAGGGCGCGTCCACGCTCACCCAGCAGTATGTGAAGAACGTCTTCGTGGAGGAGGCCGGCGACGACCCGACGAAGGTCGCCGAGGCCACCCAGCAGACTCTCGGCCGCAAGATCAAGGAGCTGAAGTACGCGATCCAGGTCGAGGAGGAGCTGGGCAAGAAGAAGATCCTTGAGAACTACCTGAACATCACCTTCTTCGGCCAGCAGGCGTACGGCGTCGAGGCCGCGGCCCAGCGCTACTTCTCCAAGTCCGCGAAGGATCTGAACCTCCAGGAGTCGGCGCTGCTGGCCGGCATCGTCCAGTCGCCCAGCCGGTACGACCCGGTCAACGACGAGGCGGAGGCCACCAAGCGCCGTAACACCGTGCTCCAGCGGATGGCCGAGGTCGGCGACATCTCGCCGGCGGAGTCCGCCAAGGCGCAGGCGGAGCCGCTCGGGCTGAACGTCAGCCAGCCGAAGAACGGCTGCATCACGGCCGTCAACGGCGCCGGTTTCTTCTGTGACTACGTCCGCTCGGTGTTCCTGAACGACCCGGCCTTCGGCAAGACCGAGGAGGACCGGGCCAAGGTCTGGAACCAGGGCGGTCTGACGGTCCGTACGACGCTCGACCCCACGGCCCAGGAGTCGGTCCAGGAGTCGATCAAGGACCACGTGTACCAGAGCGACGAGGTGGCCACGGCGGCCACCATCGTCGAGCCGGGCACGGGCAAGATCCTGGCGATGGGCCAGTCACGGCCGTACGGCTTCGGGGAGAACGAGACACAGATCAATCTGTCGGTGGATCAGGCGATGGGCGGCGGCGTCGGCTATCAGGCCGGGTCCACGTTCAAGCCGATCGTCGCCGCGGCAGCCCTGGAGGGCGGGATGCCGGCGACCAAGACGTACTCGTCACCGTACGAGATGGACTATCCGACCCCGGTCGCGCTGTGCGACGGCAAGAGCTGGAACGAAGAGGGCGTCGAACTCACCAACGAGAACGAGTCCGAGGTCGGCCCGTACGACATGAAGGAAGCGACCGCCAAGTCGGTCAACACCTACTACGTTCAGATGATCAGCGAGATCGGCGTCTGCCCGGTGATCGACATGGCCGACAAGATGGGCCTTGACGGGGCGGACGGGAAACCGCTGGAGCAGATTCCGTCGATCGCCCTCGGCGCGGAAGAGATGTCCCCGCTGACCATGGCCGCCGGGTACGCCACCTTCGCCTCGCGTGGGATGTACTGCACGCCGGTCGCCATCGAGTCGATCAGCCAGACCATCGGTGACCAGACCAAGTCGCTGGCGGTCCCGAAGTCGACCTGCTCGCGCGCAATGTCCGAGACCACCGCCGACACCATCAACACGCTGCTGCGCGGGGTGGTCGAGGACGGTACGGGTACGCAGGCGGGCCTCAGCAGCCGCCCCAGCGCCGGCAAGACCGGTACGACGGACGAGCGGTACGCGGCCTGGTTCGTGGGCTACACCCCGAACATGGCCGGCGCCGTCTGGGTCGGCGACCCGGCGCACGACCGCCAGATGTCCGACATCACCATCGGCGGCGTCTGGCACGACAAGGTGTTCGGTGGCCAGGTCCCCGGCCCCATCTGGCGCGACATGATGTCCGGCGCCCTCGCCGACAAGCCGGCCCCCGACTTCACCCTCGTCAACATCCCGGACAGCGCGGAGCGGGACAGCGGCGGTGGCAATGGTGGCGGTAACGGTGGCGGTGGCACCACGGACGGGAACAACGGGGACAGCGGCGACAACGGTGACAACGGCGGCGGTGGCGATCAGGGCGACCTCGGCGGACTGATCGGCGGGCTGTCCACCAATGGCGGTACGGATGCTGGGGGCGGGGGCGGCGGTACGTTGCCTTCGCCGTCGTTCTCGATCCCTGAGGGGTGGATTCAGGGGAATGAGAACGGGGGGCGGAGTGGAGATGGGGGGAATGGTGGGGAGTGGCCCTAGGGTCCCTGGGACCCCTGGTTAGGGGGCGGGGCCCGCTCCCTCCTAGGTTCCTCTCCGGCTTCGCTGGACCGCCGTGGGGAATGTGCGGGTTTTGACTGACGGGGCGCTCCTCTGGCGAGGGGCGCCCCGTTTTTGTCGGTGCGGGGTGGGGCCGTGCCGTGGGTGGATGGGTGAAGGCTGAGGGTGGGGGGCTCAGCTCGTGAGGTGCTTCTTGACCGTGGCGGCGACCCGGCCGCCCTCGGCCAGGCCAGCCACCTGGGGGTTGACGAGCTTCATGACCGCTCCCATGGCACGCGGGCCCTCGGCGCCGCCGGCCTTGGCCTCCTCGACGGCCTGGACGACGATCCGCTCCAGCTCGGCGTCGGAGAGCTGCTTGGGGAGGTAGTCGGCGAGCACCTCGCCCTCCGCCTTCTCCCGCTCGGACTGCTCGGCACGACCGCCCTGGGCGAAGGCCTCGGCGGCCTCGCGGCGCTTCTTCGCCTCGCGGGTGATCACCTTGAGGACCTCGTCGTCGGACAGCTCGCGCTTCGTCTTGCCCGCGACCTCCTCCTTGGTGATCGCGGCGAGCGTCAGCCGGAGCGTGGAGGAGCGCAGCTCGTCGCGCTCCTTGATCGCAACGTTGAGGTCATCGTGAAGCTTCGACTTGAGGGTGGTCATGGGGTTGATTGTCGCAGGTGCGGTGGATAGGGGTGGTGGGGATTTCGGGGGCCGTCCGCGAGGGGGGTGGGTCGGGGTGGTGGGGATTTCGGGGCCCGTCCGCGAGGGGGGTGGGTGGGGGTGGTTCTCTCCGTACCCTCAGGGGTTCTATAGGGCTGGGGGCGGCGTGGGAGTCTCGGTGCCCTACGGACGGGGGCGGGTAGGCGTCGGTATGAGGGCCGGTTCTGACACGATGGTCGTATGCGCGCTCGATATGGAGTACCCCTGGGAATCACGGCGGCTGGGGCCGCCGGACTGATCTACGCGGCGGGTTTCGAGGCCCGCTCCTTCCGTCTGCGACGGGTGACGGTCCCCGTCCTGCCCTCGGGGATGCGTCCGCTGCGGGTGCTCCATGTGTCCGACATCCACATGGTGAGCGGTCAGCGCAAGAAGCAGCGGTGGCTGCGGGCGCTGGCGGGGCTGCGGCCGGACTTCGTGATCAACACCGGGGACAATCTGTCCGACCCGGAGGGCGTCCCGGAGGTCCTGGACGCGCTGGGTCCGCTGATGGAGTTCCCGGGGGCGTACGTCTTCGGCTCGAACGACTATTACGGGCCCAAGCTGCGCAACCCGGCCCGCTATCTCTTCGAGAAGGCACAGGGACGGTACGGCCTGAACGGCAACGCGCCGGCCGTGGGCGCCATCCACAATCCGTGGCAGCAACTCCGGGACGGTTTCGACGACGCGGGCTGGCTGAATCTGACCAACACGCGGGGTGTGCTGAAGGCCGCGGGGGTGTCGGTCGAGCTGACGGGCGTGGACGATCCGCACATCAGGCGGGACCGGTACGAGCAGGTGGCGGGCGGGCCCTCCGGGGCCGGGGACTTCTCCATCGGCGTGGTGCATGCCCCGTACCTCCGCAGCCTGGACGCCTTCACGGCGGACGGCTATCCGCTGATCCTGGCCGGGCACACGCACGGGGGGCAGCTGTGTCTGCCTTTCTACGGTGCGTTCGTCACCAACTGCGATCTGGATACGGGGCGGGTGAAGGGGCTGTCCACGCATGTGGCCGAGGGGCGGACGGCGTACATGCATGTGTCGGCGGGGTGCGGGACGAATCGGTATACGCCGGTACGGGTGGCTTGTCCGCCGGAGGTTACGTTGTTGACGTTGGTGGGGCGGGGGTAGGGGCGGGTCTTGTGGGTGGGGGGCTCGGGGCGGGGGCGTGGGGGGCGCGGTTGCGCAGGCGCCTGGGGGATGTGGGGGGTGTCCGGGAGACGGTGTGGGTGCCGGAGGCTGTGCAGGTTGGGGGACCTGGCAGGTCCGGGCAGGGCGCGGAGCGGAGACCGGGTAGGTCGGCAGACCGGGCAGGTCCGGGGGGCTCGCGGGTCGGGAGAGGTGCAGGTCGGGGGGCCTCGCGGGTCGGGAGAGGTGCAGGTCGGGGGGCCTCGCGGGTCGGGAGAGATGCAGGTCGGGGGGCCGGGCAGGCTTGCCGGAAGGCGCGGGTACCCCACACAGCCCACCCGCATCGCCCCATATACCCCTTTTGCCTAGCCTGGAGGTATGACCGCGCCGATACCCAGGGACATGCCTGACCTCCCCGCGGTCCCGGGCATTGCCTCGCTCCTCCCGTCGTCTCCGGTGCCGGCCGCGGCTGTGGTCGCTCCGGTACGCCGCCCAGTGGCCGCCGCGTTCCGCGTACTGATCGTCCTCGCCTCGACCACCGGCATCACCGTCTACCTGCTCCTGGGCAGCCCACCGCGAGTCCTGAGCTACTTCACCATCCAGGCGAACATCCTGCTGGCGCTGACCATGCTGGTCTCGGCCCGCCGTGCGTGGACGGCCCGCCGCCCGCTGCCGGGCGGGGTATCAGGGGCGGCGCTCCTCTACATCGTGGCGACATCGCTGGTCTACCACTTGCTGCTGGTGAACGAGTCGAGCCCGTTCTCGATGCCGAGCACCTCGGGAGCGGCGGGCCAGCCGCAGCCGACGGGCTGGGCGACGGCGGCGAACATCCTCCTGCACACGGTCGCGCCCACGGCGGCGGTCCTGGACTGGCTGCTGCTCACCACCCCCGGCCGCCTGCACCTCCGCCAGGCCGCGCCGTGGCTCCTCTACCCCCTCGCCTACCTGGCCTTCTCCCTGGGCCGCGGCGAACTACTGCTGCCGGGCACGCCCGGCCGTTACCTCTACCCCTTCCTCGACGTCGACCAGCACGGCTACCGAGGCGTCCTCGGCAACGCCCTCCTCCTCGGCCTCGCCTTCTACGCCGCCGCGGTCGTCCTGATCGCCCTCGACCACATCCGCCCGCGTCTCGTCCGCCACCGGGCCAAAACCGGATTTCGTCTCCAGCCACCGGTGGGCTAAAGTAATCGTCGTCGCCACGGTGAGTGGGGACATCGGGGTGTAGCGCAGCTTGGCAGCGCGCTTCGTTCGGGACGAAGAGGTCGTGGGTTCAAATCCCGCCACCCCGACAGCTAGATGCAGTAACAGAGGCCGTTTCCCCAGGTGGGAGGCGGCCTCTGTGGTTTCCGTGTTTCCTCTGGCCATGGCTTCTTGTGGCTCTTCGTGGGGCAGCGTGGGCAGCTCTGCCCCAGATCTGCCCCAGCGGTGCCCCAGCCCCAGCCCCCCTTCCGGCGGCCCTCACTCCGGCTGGCCGATCCTTCCCGGCACGTAGCGGCGCCCGCTGCGGATCATGCGGGCCCGGCGCTCTTCCTCCTGGGCCAGGACGCAGCTGCCGCACACCGTGAGGGGGACCGCTTCCTCGCCACCCTCACCGCCCCTGGCACCGATGGCGGTGACGAAACGATTCACCGTCCGGCACATGAAGCAGGTGCCGATTTCCCATTCATAGAAGGCGAGAATTGCGGGTGGGGCGAGGCGGTAGCTCGCAGCACGTGCCGCGCCGGTCTCGGGCAACCAAGCCGGTCGGTCCGGGGGTACAGGAGATACCGGCTTGCTGTCACTCACCACGCACTCGCTTCTCCGTCTGCCCCCCGGGACTCTACTTTTCGATGACCAAGTCACTGGACCACGAACCCATCATGCGGCACATGTAGGCGAACTCGCCTACAGACTTTCGATCATGAGATCGCAAGCGTTGCAGAGTGCCATTGCCCGATCCGCCTCCCAACTCCACCCAGCTCCACACATCACGCATTGCCTTCGGTGATCGGCTCCGTGCCGTCCGGCTCGCAGCCGGTCTTACCCAAGAGGAGCTTGTAGAGCGCGCTGGAATAGATCGCGTGGCGTACTCAGAGCTTGAACGAGGGCAACGGGACGCCCGGCTATCCACCCTGCTCCGGATCGAACGGGCACTCAACGCTCACTTGATGCTCGTCACGGAAGACCAGAACCCGCCTGCCGGCTGAGGGCCAATCGGCAGCCAGTGGGGATACAGGCACTCCAATAGAGATACACAGGATTTCTGTGTGGTGAGCGCGGGGCGCCCCCCGCCCGGGGGGGGCGCCCCGGGGCGCGGCGGCGCGCGCGGGCCCCCCCCCCCCCCCCCCGCGCGGGGC
>NZ_JBHYUG010000058.1:40740-43602 GCF_042749375.1 Streptomyces sp. NPDC059477
CAGATCGCCCTGTCCGGCAACGGCCTCACCGCGCAGGGCCCGGCCTCCACCGAGATCCACGGCCGCGGTGGGGCCCCCGGCCGCGCCCCCCGCGGGCCGGGGGGCGCCCCCCCCCGCCCGGGCGGGGGGCCCCCGCGCGGGCCCGGCGGAGCATGCGGCCCGCCCCCCGCCGACCTGAAGGGGCGGACGGCGGTTCAGGGGCGGCGGCCTTCCGGGTACGTCCGCGTGTACGCATTCGGGCACTGGGCCTGGTGGAGGTAGATGGTGCAGCCGCCCCGGGATGCGCCGGGGTTGTCGAGCTGGTCGTACGGCTCACCGGGCTTGATCGGTTTGCCGCATCGCTGGCAGATCATCGACGTCCCTCGCGCATCAGTCGGCGCAGGGTCACACCGATCTGACAGGCGCCCGCGTCGTCGACGCACTGCTCGCAGAGGGGGGCGTGGTCCAGCAGGGCGCGGTAGGCGTGCGAGGTGGTGTGGCGGTGGCAGGCGCGGGGGAACCAGTGGCGGCCGTCGGTCTGCTGCTGGCCGAGGTTGATGGCCGTCTTCGCGTTGAGCGGGGCCTCGCTCCGGCCCCAGACGCAGACCGCGCCGCGTTCCTGGTCCGGCGTGAGCACGGCGAGGGCGGGCAGCGCGAGTAGATCCAGCACGGAGGCCGGGATGGAGTGGGTGGTGCTCGTCATCAGGGCCTCCACGGTCGGGTGATCCCTTCACAAATGGACCGTAGAACGCGGTACAACAGGGGTAGGCACGCAAAGCGCGTGCCTTGCATCGGGGGCACCTCGTGGACACTTCGGGTATCGGCCGCCGCATCTCCTACTGGCGGACCGGGCGCGGCCTCACCCAAACCGACTTCGGCCTGCTCATGGGACAGACGAAGCGATGGGTACAGGACATCGAGGGCGGGAAACGCCAGCAGGACCCGCGCCTGTCGGTCTTGGTGCGCGCGGCTGAAGTGCTGCGCATACCACTGGAGCAACTCTTGTCCGACAGCCCACCGCCGCCAACAGGCAGCAGTCCCCCCGTCGAAGCCCACGCGGTCATCGATGCCCTCTACGTGACCGACGCCGACGACCCGCCACCAGCGGCGACCGTCCTGCAACGGAGGCTCACCTACTGCTGCGAAGCATTCCAGGCGTGCCACTACACCACCCTCGCACGGGAACTCCCCGCCCTGATCGCCGGTGCCACGCGGGCAGCACACGCTGCGCCCGTCGGCTCCCAGTCCGCCGCCCAGGCACTCCTGTCACGCGTCTACCAACTGGTCACCTCGTACCTTCACAAGTACGGTGCAGCCGCCTCCATTCCGGCCGCCCTTGCAGCCGATCGCGCGCTTGCCGCAGCCGAGTCGTCAGGCGACCCGGTACAGATAGGGGCCTCCGCGCGACGTATCGCGAAGAGCCTCGTCCACCAGCAGCGGCCCGATGCTGCGGTGGAGTTCGCCACGACGTCAGCCCGACGACTCCAAGGAGACCTTGCGGACCGCGGGGCGTTGGGGCTGTCGACGCTCGGCATGTTGTACCTGTCCGCTGCGCACGCCGCGTCCTCGCAGGAGCGGACCATGGCGCGGGTGGACGCGGCGAGCGGCTTCGTAGACGAGGCCAAGGACGTGGCCAAGCGGCAGGGCGGCGACCTTGACGAGGACTACACGATGTTCGGGCCGACGAACGTCGGTCTGCACCGGGTAGACATGCTGGTCCGGTTCGAGGACGGCTGGTCAGCACTCGAAGCTGCCGATGATCTGGACCCGGAGGCGCTCACCGGGCTGAGCCGAGAACGGCGAGCAGGGCATCACGTTGCGATGGCACGCGCTTCGCTCTTGACGCGGCGCAAGGAAGCTGCCGCCAAGGAGTTACTGGAGGCGGACAAGTTGGCGCCCGAGGACGTTCGCGGCAGGCCAGACACGGTGAACCTGCTGAAGGACATCGTCGGCGTAACCCTGAACCCCAGCGACGACTTGCGCACGCTGGCCAAGGGCTGTGGACTGCGCGCATGACCCGAGTGCTCTACATGATCGCCTGCGCCGCAGGTCCTACCCAGTACATCGATGACGGCGTGCGTGCCGCGCAAGCCGACGGCTGGGACGTGTGCCTCGTCCTCACTCCGTCCGCAGCGCGCTGGTGGGAGCCGCGCAGGCAAGAACTGATCGACCTGACCAGGCATCCGGTGCGCTCCCAGTACAAACTCCCGTGGGAATCAGACGCACTGCCGAAGGCGGACGCGATGCTCGTCGCTCCGGTGTCGTGCACGACCCTGAACAAGTGGGGCGCCGGGATCTCCGACACCCTCGCGATCGGCCTGCCCTCCGAGGGCGTGAACATGGGTGTGCCGGTCGTGGTCATGCCGTACTTCAACCGGGCGCAGGGCGCGCAGCCTGCGGTGGCGCGGTCGATCGCGGCGCTGCGCGAGCAGGGCGTGCTCGTGCTCGACGGGGCGAACGGGTACGAGTCCCACCCCCCGAAGCAGGGGAACCCGAAGGCGTACCCGTGGAACCGAGCGCTCGCGGGCGTGCGGCGGCTGACCGGTTCCTGAGGGCACGACGAAAAGCCCCTCCCGCCCGAAGGCGAGAGGGGCGCCACGACGGGCAGCTACGGGGCGACCTCCCACTCGACCACCGTGTCCGTGCACCCGACCGCCACCCCCAGACGAGCGGACTCGGCGGCCTGGGCGGGCGACGGGATGACGACGAGGGACGTAGCAGCGAGAGCAGCGGCAGCGAGGCCACGAAGAACTGACTTGATCATGAGACGTTGATAGCGGCGCAGCAGAGGCGCACGCGCAGCGATCACGGCGCGCGCCCCCCGTGTGAGTGGAATCGTCATACCGGAACGACAGAACGCCCCCTGCCACGGTCGTGGTGACC